>JBLMZU010000768.1:0-19339 GCA_050258995.1 Bacteroidota bacterium | reverse complement strand
GCTGTCCCTGGGCGACATCCTCACCGATGCGGATCAGATTCTCGCCGTCGGCCACAGCCCGGAAGATCTCGATCTCATTTTTCTGGGCGAACTGGGTATATTCCAGCATGACCACTGCATCCGCCCCGGCCGGAAGCATGCCGCCGGTATGGATCAAGGCACACTGGCCGGTACCGATCTCAAATCCAGGAGCATCGCCCATCGGAACTTCGCCAACGAGAGACAGGTAAGCCGGCAGCGCGTCGCTCGCCCCGTGCGTATCCTTGGCCCGGACAGCATAGCCATCCACGGTGGAACGCTGGAAGTCTGGCAGCGGGTGGGGTGCGTGGATATCCTTTGCCAGTACGCGGCCAAGAGCGGCCGAAACCTCCATCTCCTCAGACTCGACGGGGCTGCGGTCTCGATCCAGGTGGGAGAGCAGCAGTGAACGGGCTTCGTCCGGTGGGACGAGGGTCAGGAATTCGGGCATGGAGTCAGCGCAGCCAGAAGGTCAGGGTCAGGAAATAGGTGGTCAGCCCCAACACGGCCAGTGCCGTCGCGGTCAGGAGAGTCCAGTTTGCCGGGGCACCCAGGGAAATCCCACGGACCAGGAATATCTGGAACAAGGCGAAAGGCAGTGTCAGGAAGGCGGGCCAGATCAGGGACAGGGAGATCCCCATGACCGGGGAAATGGCGAAGAAGACATAGGCGAAGATCACAAAGATGTGATGCAGGGGCACAACGCGCTCCCAGCCCAGCCGGGTTAGCAATGTAACGCGGTCATATTTTTGGTCCACGGCAAACGATGGAAAATCCATGACGATGAAATAGGCAAAAGCAAGCAGCGTCAAGGGAAGAGAAAGGACCAGGAACTGGTGAGTCTCGCTCGCCTGCAGAAGATAGGCAATCGATGGATAAATGTACGCCAGCTGTACCGCCTGAAGAAACTCTCCAAATCCACGGTTCCGGAATGGAGGCAGCGCATACAGGAGGATGATGACAAGCGAAAGCAACAGAAAGGAAGAGGAAGCGGCAGATAAACCATGATTCCTATATAGGAGGAAAGCGATCGTTGCATTCGCCGTGAGCGCGGCCACCGAAACATACAAGGCATTGTTCCGCAGGACGGAACGCTCCTGCCGGGTCTCATTGTCGGGACGCGGCTCGATATCCAGGCGAAAGACTTCGGACAGCAGGGTCATGCTGAGCTGGGCAAATAGAACCCCGGCCAGGCCCAGCCAGAAGGAGCCGGAAAGGAATGGTTTACCCAAATAGTTGGCAATGCTCACGCCAAAGCAATAGGTCAGCGCGGCAAGGAGCAGGTAGAGCGGACGGGAAAGGCGAATGAGGTTTCTCAATTTTGATTTCCGAATTTTGGTTTACGTTTCTCAGCACAAGGAGCGGGAGAGACTCAAAGGGAAGTAGTATTCTCTAAAAACCTTTCAAGCTTTTCGACGGCCTGTGGCAGATTGCCGCGACCCAGCCCAAGGCGGAAGTGATCCTGCGTATCATCATACACTGAACCGGGCAAAAGCAGAATACCGGCTGTCTTGACCAGCCGCTCGCAGAACAGATCCACGCTGCCACCCCGGTAGCGTGGGAATGCCATCGAGCCTGCCCGGGGACGCACCCACGAGAACAAGCCGGTGTGATGGGAGAAAAAGTCGTCCATCACGGACAGGTTCTGGCGGATGATTCCAAGATTTCGCTCCGCAAGCCTTTGCCGGTTGCGCAGGGCGACCTCTGCCAGGAACTCACTCGGAGCCGAGTTGCAAATCGTAGTGTAGTCCTTGAGGGAAGCCATTTTTTCGTAAATGGATCGGTTTCTCGTCGCGATCCAGCCGATGCGCAGCCCGGCAAGCCCGTAGGTTTTGGACATGACACCCAGCGAAACTGCATGCTCTCCATAATCACAGGCCGCGGGCAGACGCGCTGCAGGGTCAACCTCCGATTCGCGGTAGACCTCATCGGAAAAGAGAAGCAGATCATGTTCCTGGGCGAAAGCATGCAGAGAGTCGTAATCCTCGCGGCTCATGAGATATCCTGTTGGATTGTGTGGTGTGTTAATTACGATCGCCCTCGTCTCAGGCCGCACCAGTTGCCGCAGCTCGTTCAGGTCGAGTGCCCAGTCATTTTCCTCGCGCGCCTGCCAGGAACTGACATCGCAACCAGCAGCGCGGGCAGCTTCCGCCAGCGACTGGTAGCCCGGTGCATGCACGATGACGTGATCGCCGGACCGAAAGGCGGCCAGCATAAACAGGAGGATCGCCTCCTGTGCCCCGCTGTGTACGAGCACGTCCTCCGGGTGGATGGTCTCGTAGATCCTGCAGATCTCCGCGCGCAGGGCCTGGTTTCCCTGGGATTCGGTGTAGCCCAGCCAGACCTGCTGGAATTTCTCTGCTGCGCCAGGTTCCAGGGCAAGCAGATCCGCGATCGACATGGATTCACAATCGGACGAGCACAACAGGTATTCTGTGTTGAATTCGTATTTGGCGAAATAACGCTCAAGCTTGAAAGGAGGGAGATTCATGGTCATCCTTGGAAACAGGCGCGGCGCTGTTTATTTCATTGCTTTCTTCATGTCGCGGAAATGCGTGAGATTATGGATATAAAGCAGTTTGATCATTTCACGAAGGACCGTTTCCCCCAGGAAGGGATGGCGTCCGGTAATTTCCAGGTCTGAGTCCTGCAAACCTGAAACCCATAAAACGGTATTGGCGCGCACCTGGGCGTATTGCTCCAGCAGTTCCTGCGGCGTCATATCCTTTGTTCGAGCCTGCATGGAGGCGTTGTAGCGATCGATGGAGAAATCGTCCGATGATCCGGCACCGCCCTGGCGGATCTGTTCGAAGAGTTTGACCAACCCGCGTTCTGAGGTGACGAAATGAGATAGGACGTTGCGAATCGTCCAGGTGGCTCCCTCGGTGTAAACTTCCTGTTCCCACTGGTCATCGCGGACATCGCCAAAGATAGCGCGCATTTTTTCGCCTTCTGATTTTAATTTTTCGGCCAGATCGGTGACTTCAGACATATACCTCCTGCCTCATCCAGACCCGAAGGGTCCTGATTTAGATCAATGAATACCCTCCATCTACGACGATGGTTTGACCGGTAATATACTCGTTCTTCAACAGAAATTCGAGCGCAGAGGCGATCTCATCGGTTCGGGCGGGACGCTTGAGAGGCACCCGCCTGATCAGCCGTTCCCACTCCTCCTGCGTGACGATGTCAGACTGCATGACAAACCCCGGAGCGATGGCATTGACGCGGATCCCCGGCGCCAGGGCACGGGCCAGGATGCGGGTCAGTGCGTCAAGAGCCGCCTTGCTGACCGTGTAGGAGGGATACCGGCTCCAGGATTTTTGGGCGCCGACGTCCGTGATGTTGACGATCAACCCACCCGCCGTCATTTTTTGAGAAGCCTCCTGCGCCAGTAGAAAGGGAGCCCGCAGGTTCAGATCCAGGGAGGCATCCCAGTTCTCGAGCGAAAGCAGATCCACATTACCGGTGGGCATGAACGCGGCAGAATTGACCAGTACATGGATCACTTCGATGTTGGCAAACAGGCCTGGAATTTGAGATGGGTCGGTGAGGTCTGCCTGGGCGAGGATCGCCTTGCTTCCGACAGACTCAATTTCCGTCTTCGTCTGAAGCGCGTCGTCCAGTGAGCGATGATAATGAAGGAGGATATCAAACCCTTGCCGCGCCAGGCTTAGAGCAAAGACCTTTCCCAGTCGATGTGCCGCACCGGTGACAAGGGCAAGTGGAGGCATTGGGGAATTGTAATGGGTTAAGCGGGAAAGAGGTAGATTGGGGATCGATAAGTTGGGCAATGGGTCAATAAGGTACTAGAGACGTAGGCAGGCATTGGGCCTGCCTACGTCTCGACCGGTTTACCTGCTTGTTACTTCCGGAAGAAATTGGATATGAAGAACCAGATATTTGCCGGGCGTTCAGCCAGGCGGCGCATGAAGTATGGGTACCAGTGTGTGCCGAACGGAACGTAGACGCGTACAGGATAGCCTTGTTTGACCAGCTGCTCCTGTAGATCGCGACGGATGCCGTACAGCATCTGGAACTCAATGGCTTCCTTTGGCAGGCCCACCTTCTCTGCATACTGCCTGGCGAAGGCAATGCGCTTTTCATCGTGGGTCGCGATCGCCGGGATCGGCGGGACACGCCCGTCTGCGCTCACGCGGTTATTTTCCATTTTGAGATTGCAGTCGATCAGGATCTTGGTTAAGAGATCGTAATTGGCGTCCACGTCCGCTTTTTTGGGATAGGCCTTGTCCGCCGGTTCCTTGTAAGCGCCTTTGACCAGGCGAAAGCGTGTGCCCTTTTCGAGCAGGGCACGGACATCCGCCTCGGCGCGGTACAGATACGACTGGACGGCCATGCCCATGTTCTGGGTGGTAAAGCCGCGTTCCAGCATGGCATGATAGGTCGAGATCGTTATGTCGGTATAGGGAGTATCTTCAATATCGATGCGGACAAAATTCTGATGCTCCTGCGCCCGCTCCATGATGCGAATGAGATTCTGCTGGCAAATCCGCTCATCGAGCCCCATGCCGATCTGGGTCAGCTTGATCGAGACATTGGCCCGGACCTTCGCTTTATCGATTTCATCCAGTATGGTGAGGATATCCTCGGTGGCATTGGCAGCTTCTTCTGCCTTTGAAGTGTGTTCCCCCAGGTGATCCAGCGTGGCATTGATCCCTTTCTCGTTCAACATTCGGACGACGCGGATGGCGTCCTCCGCCTTCTCCCCTGCGACAAACCGGGAGGCTGCCTTCCAGGCAAAGCTCCAACCGGTGACCAGCTTTTGCGCCCAGGCTGCTTTGGAAAGATAGATTAGAAATGAGCGTAACATCGTCCCATCCTGCAAGTGGATTTGGAAGAGGCAAATTAAAAACCCTAAACGTCCCTCTCGCGTGCCAAGTTTCTCTACGGACTTGTTTGGGGCCGCAAATACACCTTTTGTTTCGCCAGAAAAACCTTTAGGGTCTAATATTCTTCTGATTTATTCTAGCACAATCCTTAAAATGAGTGTGTTATACTTTTTTGCGATATTTGTCATATTAACGAAGTACCGCAAAATTTGCTAAACTTGGCGTTTGCATTCCAACCTGGTAATCGTACACAAAGTTTACTCATCCATGAACGAGCGGTAACGGAGGCAGTTTTTGCGTAATCGCAGTTCCATTCCCCTTTTACGCGGCATTTCCATCGCCATTCTTTCGATCGCGATCGTGCTGTTCATCATTTCACTCATCGGCTACAGTCGTCAGCGAAACAATTACCCGGGCGGCATGACCATCGCGGGCGTGCCGGTCGGTGGCGTTGACCCTCAGATCGCCTCCCAGCGAGTGCTGCAGGTCTACACCTCTCCCATCGAAATTCAGTATGGGGAGGC
This sequence comes from Bacteroidota bacterium, assembly GCA_050258995.1. Taxonomy (GTDB): domain Bacteria; phylum Chloroflexota; class Anaerolineae; order Anaerolineales; family Villigracilaceae; genus Defluviilinea. Next base: position 13,947 of record JBLMZU010000768.1, on the reverse strand, counting down.
CGTGATCCACGTCGACCCGAGCGTGGTCGGTTTCGAGCTGAATATGGACAGCATGATGGCTGCCGCCGACCTGGCCCGGACGGGCGGATCCTTCTGGGGCGGTTTCTGGAATTATCTTTGGAACCGGGATCCGGATCCAGTCGAGGTGCCGCTGAGTGCCACGATCGCCGAGGAACGGCTCACTTCCTATTTACAAAATGAAGTCTCCGCCCGTTATGACGAGCCTCCCACGCCGGCACAGCCCGTTCCCGGAAGCACCTCCTTTACTGCTGGCGCGCCCGGCCGGGTGCTGGATATCGAACGCTCGGTCCGGCTGATCGAAGATACGCTTCGCTCGCCCAACAATCGTACTGTTGTACTGTCCTACCAGCGCAGCACCGCAGCGCGGCCCACCATGGACAACCTGAAGATCCTGCTCGAGCAGAATATCAACAAGGCCGGGTTTGACGGTGTCATGGGCGTTTACCTGCTCGACCTGCAGAACGGCCAGGAAATCCATTTTGCCCTGGATAAGGGCAAGGAGATCTCGGTCAACCCGGATGTGGCCTTCACCGCTTCCAGCACCGTAAAGATCCCGATCATGGTCTCACACTTCATCAAAGCCGGGACCGCCGCACTGAATGACAACTCCACCACTTTACTCCAGGATATGATCCGCAAATCGGAGAACCCGCCTGCCGACCGTCTGATGCAAGGGCTCGACCCGTCGCGCGGCCCGCTGGTGGTCACCGAAGATATGCGAAAGATCGGTCTGGAGAACACATTCCTTGCGGGTTTCTTCTGCAGCGCCGAAGCGCCCTGCCCGCTCCTGGAAAAGATCTCCACACCCGCCAATCAGCGGACCGATGTTTTCACCGATCCCGATTCCTTCAACCAGACAACCCCTTCGGATATCGGCATGCTGCTCGCGGATATCTACCAATGTGCGCAGGATGGCGGCGGCGCCCTGATTGCCGCCTTCCCTGATAAGATCACCAAGGAAATTTGCCAGCAAATGATCGACTACCTGGCGTCCGACAAGATCGGTGTGTTGATCGAAGCAGGCGTCCCTGAAGGTACGAAGGTGGCCCATAAACACGGCTGGATCAGCGATCCGGCCTCGGGTGTCATCAAAAACATCAGCGACGCCGGGATCGTATACACGCCTGGCGGCAATTATGTGCTGGTGATTTATGCCTATCATCCCGTGCAGACTGTCTGGGACCCGGTCTCAGCTTTGTTTGCCCAGATGTCACAGGCTGTCTATAATTTCTATAACATCCCGACGCAATAGCAGAGTTCGGCGATTTCGTGCCTGGACGGGTATAATCAAACCATGAGCGCAGCACTGGGTCTGTATCGTCTTCAACAGGTGGATAGCCAGATCGATCACGCCCGTGTGCGGCTCAAGACCATTCAGCAAACCCTCGAAAACGATGCAGAATTGCGTGCATCGACCGACCACTGTTCCGAGGCCGAGAAAACGCTCCGGGAAGCTGAGCGAGTTTTAAAGCAAAGCGAACAGGAAGTCGAAAAGCAGCGTATCAAGATCCAGCAGGCCGAGGCCAGTCTATACGGTGGGCTGGTGCATAATCCCAAGGAACTCCAGGATCTTCAAAAGGATGTGGCATTCCAAAAGCGACATCTCGAAACCCTGGAAGAGCGCCAGCTCAATGCAATGGAAGCTGCCGAGAATGCCCAAAAGGATTTCGATACGGCACAAAGTGACCTCGAGCGCATCAAGGCCAGCCGGGGCGAGCAGTTCCGGGACCTAACCGAGGAAAGCACGACTCTCAACCGCGACATCGAGCGGTACTCTTCCGAGCGTCTCGCGGTTGTACAGGATCTCAACGCTCAGACCCTGAATGTCTACGAGCAGCTCCGCAAACAACGACGCGGCATCGCGGTGACCACCCTGAGCGACAGCTCGTGCTCCGCCTGCGGAACGACACTCACCCCCTCCCAGCAGCAAAGTGCACACTCCACAAGCCAGTTGTTCTACTGCCCCTCCTGCGGCCGGATCCTGTATGCGATCTAACACATGGATGCACGACCTGAACTTCCCGTGAGCTTAAAGCATGCTTGATCCTCTTTCCTTTGGCATTGGTCTGGTCGTCGGTATTCTGTTCACATGGCTGCTGGGCCGTATGCGTCCCCTGTGGGGCCAGTTACGGGAGGGTGCCCACGAGCGCCGGCAGACCGCACAGTTGAAGCGTACCAGCGGCGTGGAGGATAACCACCGCCGCATTACGCTGCGCCGGGCCCAGGGCATGCACCTGGCCGCAGCTCTCTTTTCCCTGGATGAAATTCTTCAGGAGCCGCGCCTGATCGCACCGCCGGCCCGCGTGGAGCCGGGCGTGATCGGCATCCCGGAAGACATCATCTCTCAAACCCTGCCGTATCTGCCGGACTGGCCGGAGCTCGCCACAATCTACAACGCTCCAACTTTAAGCCTGGCCGAAGCCCTGGCAGGCGGCTCGAACCTGGTCATTGTGGGAGCAGCTGGCTCTGGAAAAACCGTGGCGCTGGCGCATCTTGCTTCGCAGGCAGCCAATCTCAAGGTCCAGGTGGATGCGGATCTGGTGGCGGTGCCGTACCTGTACCATGTTGCAGATCTCCAGCTTCCATTTGATGCGACCAAGGACCCGGTCAGCCTGATCACAAATATCGCCAGCGAGAACGCCCCCATGTTCGATCTCAGGCGTCTGCCTGGGTTTATCCAGCAGACGTTCAGGAACGGCCAGGCCCTGGTCATGATCGACGGCTTCGATGAGCTGGACCCCGCCTCTCAGAAGGATGTGGTGGTCTGGTTCAAGACCCTGATTGCCACATATCCCAAGGCACGAATCGTCACGACGGGATGTGTCAACCAGTTGAACGGGCTGCTCTCTCTCGGCTTCCAGCCGCTTTCCCTGATCGGGTGGGACCCGAGAACCCAGTCCAGGTTCATTCATCAATGGGGAGAGCTGTGGGCGCGAACGGTGGAAGCGGAGAATACCCCCAAACTGGTCGATCCCGTTCTGCTCAATTCCTGGCTTCTCTCGGATAACAACGGTCTGACTCCCTTTGAGCTGACCTTAAAAGTATGGGGCGCCTATGCGGGGGACAGCGTGGGACCGCGCGTGCTCGACGCGATCGCCACCCATGTGCGTCGCCTGGCTCCCAGCGGAACGCCCGTTGCCGCCCTCGAGCTGCTTGCCATGCAGGTAGTTTTGACCTGCCAGCCGGTCTTTGACCCCCGCAAGGCGCGTTCGTGGGTAAAGCAGTACGATTTTGTGGAGGATAGCCCGGTCGACAGCTCGGAAGCGGAGACGATCACATCCGATGTGCCCCCAGAACTAACCGATTCGCAAAAGATCCGCATCAAAAAATCCAAGGCCGGAGAGGCAGCCTCCAGTTATGGCCTGCTCAGCAAAATGGTGAGCAGTGGGCTGCTGGTCCAGCACCCAAATGACCGGATGCGGTTTCTACATCCGATCCTGAATGGATATCTTTCCGGCCAGGCGATCGGTGACAACGACGCCGACACCACCCTGCTGGCCCAACCTGAATGGGACGGTAGGAACCTGTCCCTGCGTTACCTGGCGGCCCGTGGAGACGCAAGTGCCGTGGCAGACATCCTGTTGAAAGAGACGGACCTGCCGCTTCATGCCTCGGCTTTCCTCGTGGCTCGCTGGCTGCGGGATGCCCCCAAAGAGGCATCCTGGCGCGCCAAAGCCTTCAGCACCCTCTTGACCATTCTGCAGGCCGACGGCCAGCCGATCGCGCTGCGCGGGCAGGCCATGGCGGCTTTTGTCACCAGTCGTGATCCCGGGGCGGCAACACTGTTCCGCCAGTTGTTAAGCGCCCGCTCCTTCGAATTACTTTCCCTGGCTGCATTGGGCAGCGGCGCCCTGCGGGATGTCAAGGCATGCGATGCGCTCGAGGAGATCATGCAGGCGCCTGCCGGCCTGGTCCGCCGTGCAACGTGCCTGGCCCTGGTGGCGATCGGCACCGACAAATCCCTGGATACGGTGGCCCAGGCTCTTCTCCAGGGCGATGATGAACTTCGCCGGGCGGCTGCCGAGGCACTGGCGAACGACACGGATAAGGGATATGAGTGGCTTAAGGAAGGCGCTACCCTGGAGGATATCATGCTGCGCCGGGCGGTTGTCCACGGATTGGCACGCATCGACCAGCCCTGGGCGGTGGCGCTTCTTCAGCATATGCAAGTGCAGGATAACCAGTGGGCCGTGCGCAACCTGGCGAACCAATACCTGGAGCAAAAGGCCCGTCCCGACCCGCGCATCCCCCATCGTCTTTCCGTTCCCTCTGAAACACCCTGGCTGATCGAATTTGCCGGGAAACAGGGCATGGGCATCCCCCGTGGAGGAGCGGCCACAGATGTTCTGCTGAGTGCTTATAAACAGGGGGATACCGAGCAGCGCATCGCCGCCCTGCCCTATCTCAAGCGGGTCGCCGACCAGGGTATTATCGGTGCCCTGTATCATGGCGTGTATGGCGAGGACCCCGAAGTGCGTGAAGCATCCTTTTACGCGCTCGAAGAGATCGCAGCCAATGGAGCGAAAATCCCACATCCCCATGAATTTGGCCTGGGTTGAGCATGCACCCTGAATGGCAATGCACACCCTATGGAGAATGAAAATCCAATGCCAGGGAACCTTTGCGCGCACAATCTTCGCTGGCAGTGGAAAAACACAGAAGCTACAATGTTGGTCTTGAGGAGACACGATGGAAAATGAGACATTACTGCTGACCATTGCAGTCCTGGGTGGGACAGGCAAGGAGGGTAAAGGGCTGGCTTATCGCTGGGCGAAAGCCGGCTACCGTATTTTGATCGGTTCCCGCACGCCGGAAAAGGCAGTCAAGACAGCAGCCGAGATTATCGAGCTCCTGGATGGCGCCGGATCCGTGGTTGGGATGAGCAACCCCGAAGCCGCGCAACAGGCAAATATTGTGGTTCTCACGGTTCCTTACGCAGCCCATCGGGATACGCTGGAAGGCATAAAGGATGAGGTCGAGGGCAAACTGTTCATTGACGTGACCGTTCCCCTGGTCCCGCCGAAGGTGACCAAAGTCCAGATGCCGGAGGCTGGATCTGCCGCCCAGGAGGCGAGGCAAATCCTGGGCGAGGGTGTGGAAGTCGCCGCTGCCTTCCAAAACATCTCTCATGAGCATTTGCTTGAGAATGGTGACGTTTCCTGCGATGTTCTCGTGACCGGAACGAGTAAGAATGCCCGCCAGGAGGCGTTAAAGCTCGTCGAAGCCGCGGGCCTGACCGGCTGGGATGCCGGCCCGATCGAGAACTCGGTCGTCATCGAAGGATTGACCAGCGTGCTGATCAACATCAACAAGCAATACGGCTCCACGCACGCAGGGATCAAAATCACTGGTGCAAAAAATAAATAACCGATAACCAGTTATAAGCAATCTGTCTCGTTTTCTGCTCACAGATGGCCAATCACTGATCCGTGAAAATGTCCCTGACTCTTACACCACTGCAATCCATCCCGCTCATCCGCACGGGCGACAACCTGGCGGAAATTGTTCTACATGCTCTCGAAAGGAATGACCTTGCCCTTAAGGATGAGGATATCCTGGTCTTCGCACAGAAGATCGTGTCCAAGGCGGAGGGGCGGGTCGTGAACCTGGTGGAAGTCCGGCCCTCGTCCCGCGCCATCGAGCTGGGTACAATGACCGATAAGGATCCGCGCCTGGTCGAGCTGATCCTGTCTGAAAGCCGGGAAGTGCTGCGTACACGTCCCGGGACGATCATTGTGGAGCACCAGCTGGGTTTTGTGTGTGCCAATGCCGGCATCGATCATTCCAACGTTGCAGGGGCTGGTGACACAACGGAAGAGTGGGTCCTGCTCCTTCCAGAGCAGCCGGACCGCTCGGCAGAGAATTTGCGTAAGGAAATCGAATCAAAAACCGGAAAAAGGATTGGCATTCTGATCATCGATTCACACGGGCGTGCCTGGCGCAACGGTACCGTCGGTGTAGCGATTGGCCTGTCCGGCGTGCCGGGTTTGGAGGATCTGCGCGGCCGGCCGGACCTGTTTGATTTCACCCTGCGCATTACCCAGGTGGGCGCCGGCGATGAGCTCGCCGCCGCGGCATCCCTGGTGATGGGACAGGCCGCGGAAGGCACGCCGGTTGTCCATGTACGCGGCTTTCCCTATCCACTGCGGGAAGGCTCGCTGAAGGAGCTGATCCGGCCAAAGGAACAGGATCTTTTTCGGTAACACGCGCCGTGAATACAGATGAAACATTTTGGCAGACAATGATCGAACTGGCTGGCAATGCCACTATCATCGACCGGCCGCGCGGCAGCGCCCACCCGCGTTATCCGGAGATGATCTATCCCCTGGATTACGGCTATCTGCAAAACACATCCGCAGGCGATGGTGATGGCATCGATGTATGGATCGGCTCGAAGAATGACAAAACGTTAACTGGAATCTTATGCACATTTGATACACTCAAGGGCGATGCCGAAATCAAGCTTCTGATCGGCTGCACATCGCAGGATGTCGAAACGATACAGGGATTCCACGGAGACATGGCAACACTATTCATCCCAAACCCAATGGTGGAACATGACATTTCCAACTGAATTTGAAGATCTCCTTTACGGGAACAAAAAACCTTTGCTCTACCTGGGTACGATCATGGAAGATGGTTCGCCCCAGGTGACTCCAGTATGGTTCGATACAGATGGGGAATATATTTTGATCAACACCAATGAAGGCCGCGTCAAAGATAGGAATATGAAATCTCGCTCGAGGGTCGCCATCGTGATCCAGGACCCCGACGAACAGGAGCGCTACCTAGGAATACGCGGCGAGGTTGTTGAGTACACGCGAGAAGGTGCAGATGAGCACATTAACAAGCTTTCCCTCAAATACAAAAACAAGCCCTGGACCTACCGGGAGGGACAGCGACGCATCATCTACCGGATCAAACCCATCCACTTTGACCTCCATAGCTGAACTCCATCATTTCTTACAAACGCGCCGCTCCATCCGCCGTTTCAAACCGGACCCGGTACCGGAGTCCGTGATACAAAACATCCTCGCCACTGCCACGTTCGCGCCCTCTGCGCACAACCGTCAGCCGTGGCGATTTGTTGTGATCACAACACCGTTGGTTAAAGAGAACCTTGCAGACGCAATGGCGGCGGACTTCGAACGGGACTTGAGATTGGATGGTGTTCCCCTGGAAAGGATCCAGGTACAGGTTAAACGCTCCCGGGACCGGATCACATCCGCGCCGGTGGCCATCCTGCTCTGCCTCGACATGAGTGAAATGGATCCGTATCCGGATGAAAATCGCAGCGCAGCCGAGCGGACCATGGCTGTCCAATCGGTGGCCGCGGCCGGGCTGCAGCTTCTGCTCGCCACCCACGCCGAAGGTTTGGGCGGCGTCTGGGCCTGCTGGCCCTTGTTTGCAAAAGAAACCATACAACAGACGCTACATCTTGAGAACACATGGGAACCACAGGCGATGTTTTTTATTGGCTACCCGGATGATAGCCCGAAACCAAGAGAAAAAAAGTCCCGAAAAGAAGTTGCCATATTTCTCTAAGGATTAAGCGCGCGACTTTTTGTCGTTATTCATGCGGTTGGAGAAAATATTGAGAATTGTTGCTTTTGCCGGCGGCGTCGGCGGTGCCAAGCTCGTCCACGGGCTTGCCCAAAACCTTGCCCCTGACGATTTGACAGTCATCGTCAACACAGGTGACGACTTCGAGCACTACGGTCTGTATATCTGTCCTGACCTGGACACGGTCTGCTATACCCTGGCGGGCCTGGCCAATCCCGAAACGGGCTGGGGCCGGACGAATGAAACCTGGAACACCATCGCGAACGCCTCCCGGCTGGGAGGCCCGGGCTGGTTCAATCTGGGAGACCAGGATCTTGGCACTCATCTCGAGCGAACGCGCCGGATGAAGGAAGGTCAATGCCTGAGCGGGATCACCCGCGACTTCTGTAAAGCCTGGGGGATTCAGGCGACTGTCCTGCCCATGTCGGACCAAAAAGTATCCACCATCGTTAATACAGAGGAAGGTGAGCTTGCCTTCCAGGAATATTTCGTGCACCGCCGCTGCGAGCCGCGCATAAAAAGCTTCCGATTTGAGGGAGCCGATCAAGCGGAACCCGCCCCCGGCGTGCGGGAGGCGATCGAGGCTGCCGATGCCATCATCCTGTGCCCTTCAAACCCCTGGGTAAGCATCGATCCAATCCTCCGCGTCCTCTCTCCCCTTCCTGCGGGAGAGCAATGGGGTGGGAGGGTTTTCGCCGTCTCTCCCATTATTGGCGGTGAGACCGTTAAAGGTCCCGCAGCAAAAATGTACCGGGAGCTTGGAATAGAACCTTCCGCCCTAGCTGTCGCCAATCATTACCGCAGCCTGGCAACCGGCTTCGTAATCGATACGCTCGATGAGCAACTGCAAGGAGATATCATGGGTTTAAGTATGCAAGTGCTTGTAACGAATACGCTGATGAAAAGTCATGTAGATAGGAGCCGTCTGGCTCAAGACTTATTAGGGTTTATCGGAAACAACTTATGACACTTTGGGCGATTGTTCCAGTAAAGCCATTACGGCGTGGGAAATCCCGCCTGGCAGGCACTTTGTCAGAGGATGAACGGACGGATCTCAATCGCAAGCTGTTACAACATACACTTCAAACTCTTTGTGACTTGAAGGAACTGGAGGAGGTGCTGGTCGTCAGCCGGGATCCCCAGGCCCTGACCGTAGCACGGAACTATGGCGCCAGGACAGTGCGCGAGAATGGCCAGCCGGAGCTCAATACCGCGCTGAAGCGCGCCACCGTCATTGCCCAGGTGTACGCAACACGCGGAGTTCTGATTCTGCCCGCCGACCTGCCTCTGATCACTCGTGAGGATGTGCAAACCCTGATCGATCATGCTGCCGATCCGCCAGTGGTGGTCATCGCCCCCGATCGCCACAACACCGGGACAAATGCCCTGCTGATCTCCCCCTCCGGCCTGATCGAGTATGATTTTGGGGTGAACTCCTTCCAGCGCCATTGCCAGCGCGTGGAAGCGACCGGCGCCAGGCTGGAGATCGTCAATCTCCCCAATCTGAGCCTGGATCTGGATGTTCCAGAAGACCTGGAAATCATTCGCAGGCTGGAATTGGAAAAGACTGGAACATAGGCGCAACACAAACATTACGCTCCAATCGGGAACGCTGCCTCGATTGGAGCGTTTTTTGTTGCCTGGGTCTGAAAAGACTCATTTTCCGATTGCTCAAGACAATTTAATGTGACATACCACTCTCATGATATAGATTTTTTTCACTCGTAACTTGTCTGACAAAAGTTATAATAATATTGTGACATTTCGCACACATATTCCACAGAATTGAGGTGTTTGATGAAAACCAAGTTCGACGACCGGCTGATGACTCATCACCAGCTTGAGGCAGAGCTTCTCAGGTGTGAGTACTGCGAGGAAAAACCCTGTAAGGAGGCCTGTCCCGTCAATTGCTCCCCCTTCGATTTCATCATGGCCGCGCGCCAGGGACACCCGTCCGACATCAAGCGCGCCGCCGGGGAGATCATGAGCAGCAATCCGCTGGGCGGCGTTTGCGGCCTGGTCTGCCCGGACCGGTTCTGCATGGCGGCCTGCTCGCGCAAGAAATTTGATGGTTCCATCAATATCCCAAAGGTGCAGGCCACGCTGGTGGAAACAGCAAAGAGACTCGGCGGCATTCCGCAGTTTTCGATCCCCACGCCAAACGGGAAAAAGGTGGCCATAATCGGCGGCGGTCCCGCGGGACTGGGAGCGGCGTCCGTTCTGGGACGGCTCGGCTACGAAGTGGATGTCTTCGAGAACCGTGACTGCCTGGGTGGGATGATGAACCTGATCCCCGAGCAGCGCCTGGATCGCAAGGTCATCGAATCGGATATCGATTTCCTGCTTTCGCTGGGCACGATCCATGCCAGGACAGGTGTAAAGGTGGAGGACGTAAAATCCTACCTCGCCCAGGGCTACGATGCGGTCTGTGTTACCACCGGTCTTTGGAAACCGATCGAGCTGGGCATCGAGAACGAGGACCTGGCCATCCGGATGGTCGATCTGCTCTCCAATAAGCAAGCCTATCAATTCAACGGCCGCGTGGCCGTCATCGGCGGCGGCGCAACTGCCGTAGACTGCGCGATCACAGCCAAGGAACGCGGCGCTGCCCACGTCGAGCTGTTCATGCTCGAAAAGCTCTCCGAAATGCCGCTGACCCCGGTCGAGCGACAGGAGCTCATCGATTACGATATCGAGGTAAATGGCCGCAGGCGCGTCACCCGCATTCGGACGGATGGCCAGACAATCACCGGAATTGAGACGAAGAAGGTCGAGTTGCCGGAAAACATGCCCTTCAAACCAGTCAACGTCCGGGATGTCTACGGAACCGATACCATCCTGATGGACATCAACACCGTGGTCATGGCGATCGGCATGCGCTCCTATGTGCCCCGGGAACAGATGGAAGGCGTTTTCTACGCCGGGGATGTTGCCAATGGTCCAACCACAGTCGTGGAAGCAGTTGCCTCCGGCAAGAATACCGCCCTGGAAATCGACTCCTGGCTCAAGCAACAGGAAAAACCCGAAGTCAAGAAGGCCACGAAGTCCTATTATAAACTTCCGGGCTATAACCCCGTTCCCGTTTCTCTGGAAGCCGATTTCTTCGGTCGCAGGATCATCTCTCCGTACCTGCTTTCGGCCTCCCCTGTGACGGATGGCTTTGAACAGATGGACAAAGCCTATGAGCACGGCTGGGCTGGCGGCGTGATGAAGACGGCATTTGATAACGTGCCGATCCACATCCCGGGCGAGTACATGTTCTGCTTCAACTCCCTGACCTATGGCAATGCGGACAACGTCTCTGGCCACCCGCTGGATCGCGTCTGCCGTGAAGTTGAGCAGCTGATCAAGAAGTGGCCCGATCGACTGACGATCGCCTCCACCGGCGGACCGGTCACCGGTCACGATGAAAGCGACCGCAAGGGCTGGCAGTCCAACACCCGCAAGCTGGAGGCTTCCGGCGTGATGGGCATCGAATATTCACTGTCTTGCCCGCAGGGCGGCGATGGAACCGAGGGTGATATCGTCTCGCAGAACGCGGCGCTCACAGCCAAGATCATCGATTGGATCATGGAAGTCGGCTCCCCTGACGTTCCGAAGCTCTTCAAGCTGACCGCCGCGGTCACCTCCATTGTCCCGATCCTGCGCGCCATCCGCAAAGTCCTCGACAAATATCCCGAAAAGAAAGCCGGCATTACGCTCGCCAACTCCTTCCCCACCCTGGGTTTCCGCCCGGCAATTGGAAAAGTTTGGGAGGAAGGTGTTGTCACCGGCATGAGCGGCGATGGTGTTACACCGATTTCCTATCTTACTCTCGCCACCGCGGTTCCCGAGGGGATCGAGATCTCCGGCAACGGCGGACCGATGTCCTACAAGGCTGCCATGGACTTCCTGGCCCTGGGCGTCAAGACCGTCCAGTTCTGCACGCTTGCCACCAAGTACGGCTACGGCATCATCCGCGACTTGGAGTCGGGCACGGCTTTCATGATGCAGGAGCGCGGCATTCAGAACATCCAGCAGCTGATTGGCATCACCCAGCCGCACCCGATCACGGACTTCATGTCGCTCACTCCGCTCAAAAAAGTCTCAGAATTCGATTATGATTTGTGCACTTCCTGCGGAAACTGCGCCCGCTGTCCGTACCTGGCCATCCACCTGGATGCCGAGGGACACCCGCACTCGGATCCTGCCCTGTGCATCGGCTGCTCGATCTGTGCCAAGAAATGCTTCACCGGCGCGATCACAATGCGGACGCGTACCCCGGAAGAGCTGGCAATGCTCGTAGAAAATTAACCATCGGCCAAAGGAAAGGATTGAACATGACAACAAGATTTGAAAATGGGATCGTGGTCACCCTGGGTCAGAATAACAAGGTGACCTGGAACGGATCGGTTGTAACAGATGGTGAGACCATCGTCGGTGTCGGCGATGCCGCCGACATGAAGAAGCGCTTTCCGGATGCCGAGTCCGTCGATTGTGCGGGCAAGGTCGTCCTGCCGGGCTTTATTTGTACCCATCACCATTTCTATTCGACGATGGCCCGCGGCATGGCCATCCCCGGTGAACCGGCCGCAAATTTTGTGGAAATCCTAGAACGCCTCTGGTGGAAGGTCGACCGGGCTTTGCTGGACGAAGATATCGTTCTATCGGCCCAGATCCCGCTGATCGAATGCATCCGCAACGGCACAACCACAATCATCGACCACCACGCCTCCCCGGGGATGCGCGATGGATCTCTGGATCTGATCGAAACGGCCGTCCGCCAGGCAGGGCTGCGCGCATCGCTGTGCTATGAGGTCTCGGACCGCAACGTCAAGGGCGGCGGTGTGGAGGAGAATGAACGCTTCATCAAGAAAGTCGGCAAAGGCGACGGACAGATCGCGGCCATGATGGGGCTGCACGCCTCCTTCACAGTCTCGGATGAAACCTTGGAAAGGTGTGTCGGCATTGCGAATGACGCGGGCGTGGGATGTCACGTACATGTGGCGGAGGACCTGGCTGATCGGGAGGACTCGCTCAATAAATATGGAATGCCAACCGTTCAACGCCTGGAACAAATGGGCGCGGCTGGGGAAAAGTCGCTCTTCATCCATTGCGTCCACATCGACGACTCGGAAATGGACCTGATCGCTTCGACCAATACCTGCGTGGTTCATAACCCCGAATCGAACATGAATAACGCCGTCGGTGTGACCCGGCTTTTCGATCTTCTGGGTCGCAACATCCTGGTCGGGCTGGGAACCGATGGCATGTCCTCCGATATGCTGGCCCAGATGCGCTGTGGCTACCTGCTGCACCGCCTGGCGAACAAGGACCCGCGCGTGGCCTTCATGGAACTGCCGCAGCTCCTGCTGTGGAACAATCCTGATATCGTCCAGCGCCAGTTCGGCATCCGCGTCGGCGAGCTTGCCGAAGGACGCCCGGCCGACCTGGCCATCCTGGATTACCAGCCGCCCACCGTGCTGAACGAAAATAACTTCCTGGGCCATCTGATCTTCGGCCTGGTGGATGCGACCGTTGATACCACAGTCTGCAAGGGCAGGATCCTGATGCAGAACAAGAAGATCCTTTCCATGGACGAGGAGCGCATCGCAGCTCGTTCGCGTGAGCTGGCTCCCCAAATGTGGCAGAGACTGGCAGAGCTTGTCTAAATACAATCAGCCTTGCGCAGGTTTTCTCCAAGGGCAAAGAATGCCTTTGAAACTTCCTTCGCAAGGCCTGCCATTCTGATTAAACGAACTGTCCCCGCGGTCGGGGACAGTTTTTTATCACCTGCAAAATTACTTGAATTTCGATCCTGTCTTACAGGACAGCGATTAGCCCGCCGTGCCGGCCACCATCCCGGCCTTTCGGGTGTTTTCGATCATCTCATCCACCCGGGGATGTGTGCACAGGAAGCAGTATCCAAAAGGCATCGCATGAGAACAGGGCTGAGGTCCCTGCTGCGGACACTCTCCAAAATGGTCCACACCAACCGCCCGTACCTGGCAATTCGGACTGGTACCTGACTTCGTTGTCGATTTTGCGCTTTGTTTGGTCATTATATTTCTCCACTCGCTAAACAAACAGAGGGAACTGGCTAAAAACCTATACCCAGTATAGGAGCAACTCACCCAAATTTATAGTGATAATATTCACAAGAGGCTGGGATAATACTCCTCCTCACCACTGGCAAATAGGAGTGTAATGACTGTCCGAACCTATATCTTTCAACCTGGTTCCCGCTGTAGTGGCACTGCGGGGATTTTGGTAAAAAGTCCCGAACAAGAGAGATAGTATCCACTTTCAGGTATAATGCCAGCACCTACCTATTCCGATCGATATTGAGCCTGGATTTTAGACCTTCCCATTTCCAAGAACCAA
>JBLMZU010000767.1:0-27899 GCA_050258995.1 Bacteroidota bacterium | reverse complement strand
GCGTGCCACAGTTTTTCTGCGTTCCTTGAGCCGGGGAAAAAGGGAAAAGACTCTCTCCAGCTCCTTGGGAATATCCTTCTTATCCCTGACAAAAGCGCCCATATCGAGATTCTCGGCAACTGTCAATCTTGCGAAAATTCGCCTTCCCTCTGGAACCATGGCCATGCCTTTTCTCACAATCAGATGGGGTTTCAAGGGAGTGATATCCTCTCCATCCAAAAAGATCTGTCCAATCGTCGGTTTCATCAAACCGGTGATGGTGCGCAGGGTTGTGGACTTGCCAGCGCCATTGGCGCCAATCAGGGTTACGATCTCGCCTTTCTCTACACTGAGGGAGATGCCCTTCAATGCATGAATACTGCCGTAATAGGAATGGATGTTATCAACTTCGAGCATTGCCATGGTTGCTTCTCCCTCGGTTCAGGCTGCTGCAGATGCAGTATTCAGGCCGCTGGCTGCGCCGCGCCCCAGGTAGGCTTCGATGACCCTGGGATTTCTCTGGATTTCCGCCGGGGTTCCTTCGGCGATCTTTTCTCCAAAGTCCAGGACGGTAATGAGCTCGGAAATGGTCATGACCACCCGCATATGGTGCTCGATCAGAATGATGGTGATGCCCAGGTCATCGCGCAATTTGCGAATAAAGTGGATCATTTCCTCATTTTCCGCCGGGTTCATGCCTGCAGAAGGCTCATCCAGCAAAAGAAGCTTGGGCTTGCTGGCCAGTGCCCGCGCAATCTCGAGCTTGCGCTGATCTCCATACGGAAGATTTTTCGAAAGGTAGTCGCCTTTGCCTTTCAGGCCAACGTAACTCAGCAGCCGCTTCGACTCCTGTACAGCATCTGCCTCTTCCTTGTTCGTGCCCCGGTTCCTGAAAATGCCGCCCAGGAGGCCGGATTTTAGATGAGGATGCATGCCAACCATGATGTTCTCGACGGAGGTCATGTTCTTGAACAGGCGAATATTCTGATAGGTTCTAGAAACGCCTCTCTTGGTAACCCGGTCTGGTGTGTAACCGGTTATATTGTGGCCATCGAACAGGATCTCACCCTCCTCGGGCGTGTAGAAACCAGTGATGCAGTTGAAGAGCGTGGTTTTCCCGGCACCATTGGGGCCGATGACGCTGTGAATGGAGGCAGTCTTGACGTTCAGGTCGACGTTGGATACGGCCGTCAGACCGCCAAACCTTTTGGTTACTTTATTGCATACAAGTACATCCATGTCTGCCTCCTTACACTACCGTAGATCGAAGCACAGTTTCTTCGACTGCATCGGGCTCCGCAGGAGGAGTCTCTTCGTGCAGTTCAAGCCTCCGCCTGGCTTCCGGCCACAGACCTTCCGGTCTAAAGAGCATCATTCCGACCAGCACCGCGCCATAGAACATGAAGCGGTAATCAGAAAACTCGCGCAGGATGTCAGGCGCCCCCAGTAAAACCAGTGCTCCGACAAATACACCTGGGATACTGCCAATGCCGCCTACGATGATCAGAGCCAGAACGTTGATCGATACAAAGAAGTTGAAACTGGTTGGATAGGATGAGCCAAGTTTTGCCACGAACATGGTCCCGGCCAGGCCAGAGAAGAAGGCGCCAGTCCCAAAGGCAAGCAACTTGGTGAGAACCGTATTGATGCCCATAGCCTGGGCTACATCCTCGTCTTCACGCAGCGCCATCCAGGAACGACCGACGTGTGAATCCTTCAGCCGCCAGGCGACGAACCCGGCAATGGCGATCATCACAAGGATGATGTAATAAAGAGATTGCTGCGTATTGAACACAAAATTACCAATCGTGGGTTGTGCAATGCGCTGGACACCCTGTGCGCCACCCAGCCAGGGCCGCAGCCAGTCGGAGAGCACCAGCAGACGGATGATCTCGCCGAAGCCAAGGGTCACGATGGCCAAGTAATCGCCTCGCAATCGCAGGACTGGCAGGCCCAGGATTACACCTGCGCCTACAGCGGCCAGGAGCGCAAAGGGAAGTGCTTGCCAGAAGCTGAAGTGGGCAAATCCAAGTTCCGGAGAGGTCAGGAGCGCAATCGTATATGCACCGATCGCATAGAAAGCCACATAACCCAAATCCAGCAATCCGGCAAAACCCACCACAATGTTGAGTCCCAGCCCCATCAAGATGTAAATGCCAACGTTGTCGAGAATATCACTAAAAAAGATCCCTAGAATTCTCGGCAGTAATAATGCAACCACCACTAAAACACCAATGGTCCCCCAACGGACCGCTTTTTGTTGTCGCGCCGGCAGTTTGTTGACCCAGCTCTGTTCCTTTTTGCGCCCATAACTTCGGTAGGTGAAAAACGCAGAGACCAGGAAAATAAGCACAGCGCCAGCAACGGTGAGACCGTTGAGAGCGAACAATTTTGCAATCCATTGTCCGATCGTGTTCCAAGGTGTAATGACTGTGATGATCAGATCTCGCAGTAAGCCGATCAAAAACACCCATGTCGCAGCTTGAACAAGCGTGGCCTGCCAGCGCGCTGGTAAAAGATATAAACCCGACATAAGCAAACCCAGGAATGCAAACACCACGATCGTGACCAGCAGTCCGAGGGGAACTTTCACGCCGAAGGTGATGATATCGTAGAGTTCCTCGGTTGCATTGATGAACATGGCGCGCAGGTTGATCGTATGGCCAAGCGCAACCAATAATGCCAGAAGGAAACCTCCGATTGCCCCGGTCGCTGCTCCATACAGAGCTATCCTTGATTTACTCTTTGGGGCAGTTTTCCGAATCGCCAGGTAGCTTGTCAGGGCAATGGGAAGAAAAAGCGTGATCTGACCAAAGGTGATACCGTTGGAAATAATGTATCTGCCATCGAAGGCAACAACCATGCCCACAAGGGAGAGAAACACAGAGACCCCACCACCAATGGCACCGTATTGAAGAATGGTCTTCCAGTCAGAAGGTTTGTTTTGCATGGCAGCCTCCTTAAACTTTTGTCTGGACGCCGCGCTCACCGAGGATACCCGATGGCCGGAAGATCAGGATGAAGACGAGGATCAGGAAGGCAATCGCATCCTTGAGCTGGGAGGGATTGGTGATTCCCAGTGGATCGAGGAACAGATTGGGACCCAGGGATTCCAGAACACCCAGGATCATCGCACCCAGGAATGCTCCCGGGACGCTTCCAATGCCGCCCAACACTGCAGCGGTAAAGGCCTTCAAACCCGGGATGAAACCCATGAATGCATTGACAACAGGGAACTGGAGCGCATATAAGACTCCTGCAGCTCCCGCAGATATTCCACCGAGTGCAAAGGTGAATACAATGATGCGGTCGACGTCGATGCCCATCAGCGCGGCCGCCTCCTTATCTTCAGAAACAGCGCGCATCGCCTTCCCGATGTTGGTCCTTTGAACAATATAATAAAGAATAACCATCATGATGACTGCAAATACAATCACAACGACCTGGGTCTTATACAGCTCGAAAACGCCGAATAAGGTCCAGGAACCCTGTAAGGCGGGAATGGTCGGGTAAGCGAAGACACCCGATCCGTACAGACCGCGGAACGTATAGATGAGAAAAAAAGATGCTCCAATCGCCGTGATCAAAGGGACCAGGCGTGGTGCATTTCTCAATGGACGATACGCAATCCGTTCGACCAGGATGGCGACCGTCATCGATACGGCAGCAGATAATAAACCAAGCAAAAGGATGCTAATGAATGGATAATTTTGATAAAATCCAATGCTGGCAAGTCCCCTTGCAAGAAACACGGCAGTGAAGGGCCCACTCATGAACACTTCACTGTGAGAAAAGTTAATCATGCGGAGGATGCCATAAACCATGGTATATCCCATCGCGATCAGTGCGTAGACCCCTCCCAACGCCAGGCCCTTTACGATCAGATCAGCCCAGGTGAAATAGTTATATTTTAAATTGTAGGGGGGGACAAAAATGGCTCGGTAAAACGCAGACAGGAGCATGATCCCGATAAAGATCCCTATCCCTGTAACAACGATGTCGGTGAAAGTTGCCTTCTGGCGCCAGGACCTGAGCATGTTCAACTCCTCTACCGCTTGTCTCGTATAAGGAAACTTTTTGAACTAAATCGCAAGCTCAAACTACTCCAAAAAGTTAACTAGATCTTGCGGTACTATGTAAATAGAGTAGAGGGGTGAGGGAAACCCTCGCCCCTCTCTTATTGCGAAGCTACAGATTACTGTTTGGTCGGATAGATCAAGGTCGGAGGATACTGACCCTGGTGGTATTCGTAAATACCGATCGTCGGGTTGGCGCAGTCACCAGTGGGGGTGCAGGAGAGAACGCCGGTCAGACCCTGGAAATCCTTGGTGGCGTACATGGCATCGCGCAGTGCTTGGCGCGGGATGATGATCGTTCCATCTGACTGCTGAACGGCAACTTTTTCGATGGCGGCCTTGATCATATTGAAGGCATCGTAGGCATGGGCATGGAAAATGCTGATCGGAGCCTTTCCGAACTTTTCAGTGTATTTCTTAACAAAAGCATCATAGGCGGCACCAGTGACGAGCGGGCTGGAGACCATAAAGCCTTCGACATCCGCGCCGGCCGAGGTGGTCACGTCAGGCGAGAATAAGCCGTCAGCGCCCATGAGCTTGACACTCTCGAGGCCGGGGGTCTTCTTGGCCTGCTGGATGATCAGTGGACCAGCGGGCTGGAAGATCGGCAGGTAGATCAGCTCGGGCTTGCCTGAGGCAATATCGGCCAGGACGGAGCTGAAGTCAGATCCGTTCGGATCGACAGCCAGCTGGGCTGTGATCGTGCCACCCAACTGCTTGAAGTTCTCCGCAAAGACCTGCTGGAGCTTGTCGGCATACAGGGAACCGTCGTTGATCGTGGCGGCTGTCTTGATGCCCAAGACGTTGAAGGCATATTCAGCAGCCTTGGCGCCCTGGACCTTGTCATTGTGGGCGGTGCGCAGATAGCCGGGGTAGTTGTTCGAATTGCCCGCTTCGGTCAGGTCAGGAGCGGTGTTGGACGGTGAAACTGTCACAAAACCAGCCTGGGACAGGAGCGGCTCACCCACGCGGGCTTCGCTCGAGCAGGAGGTCCCGATGACGGCGACGATCGTCGGGTCGGCAGCCAGCTTGGTAGCAGCAGCCTGGCCGGTTTCAGCCGCGCAGCCGGTATCCTGCCCATCGAACTTGATATCGTGGCCGAGGATCTTGCCGCCAGCATCGGCGATGGCAATTTCGACGCCGTTGCGGGAGTCGATACCAAGCGTCTCATTCGGACCAGCCGTGACGAGGGCGTAGGCGATGTGAATTGGCTCACCGGGCTTGATCGTTACGCAGCCGATCTTATCTGTACAGGTGTAGGGGCCAGCAGAGGCGGGGGGCTGGGTGGCAGCCGACGGCGGTTCAGTGGCTGCAGAAGGGGGTTGGGTGGCAGCAGAAGGGGGCTGGGTAGCCGGGGCCTGGCCGCCACAAGCAGCTAACAACATACTGGCAAGAACCAGCAGCGAAAGCAGGTTTAGCAAGCGTTTCATATTTCGTTCTCCTCCGAAATTATATTAAGTTTCCTTCGTATCCTCTCAATTGGCGGATACAACGATACGGGTGACAATGCTCTATGATATTGTCGGCAACACCTCCTTTCACGTGTAGTTTCGTTTTTTGAACTACCAATAATTAGAAATAAAGCCCGAGAATTCTCTCGCGGCTTTTATTCTTCTTAAACCCTTCATCCAGTAAATAATTTAATTGCCAATGGTAAGGCATATGTGCTCGTGGGTCAAGAGTATTCTAGCTTTGTTTGTTTTTTTCCTGGGGGGTATACAGGAGCTGCTCGCGAATACGAAGATCGGTGTTACGGATCTTCATGGCAAGATCGGCAGCGAGGTTATACATAAGGCGATACCCCAGCTGAGGGTAGGTATCGCAAAGCATGATCAGCTTATCGCGTGGGATGACGAGCAGGCGGGTCTCCTTCTGGGCAGCCCGTGCAGAGGCGGATCGCAAGCCTTCATCCACCAGTGCAACCTCGCCGAAGTTTTGCCCCCGTCTCAGCGTGGCAATCGTCCTGTTCTCGGTCCCTGTTTGTGTCGAGCTGACGATGGAGGGGTCGACCAAAATGTCCACTTCTCCCTGTACGATGATATAGAGTTCCTTGTTGCTGCTGTTTTCCGGGAAGATCAGGTCATCCTTCTGGAAGGTAACCTCCTGACACAGGTTGGCAACAAGCTCCAGTTGTGTCGGCGTAAATTGGTAGAAGATGTCGCTCTGTTTTAAGAAATTAACAATGGATGCAGTAGACACAGCCACCTCCAGCTCCAGGGTGTGTTGAGTGTAGCATAAACGGGAATGGAGTGCAACGATTCAGACAGTCTGTGTTGGCTAGGGATACGCCTGGTTCAGCCAGGCCAGTGGATTGACCTGGACACCGTTCACCCACAGATCCCAATGGAGATGGGCGCCGGTTACCCGGCCCGTGCCGCCAACAACACCGATCTGCTGGCCCTGTTCCACCATGTCACCTACCTTTACCAGGATCTGGGACTGGTGCCAGAAACCGCTGTATACGCCCCATCCGTGATCGATGATGGTTGCATTTCCGCGCACGGTGAGCGGCCCTGCAAAGACCACCCGCCCTGGTGCCGGTGCTGTGATTGGTAAGCCTTCGCCACCGCAGAAATCCAGGCCCGAATGGAAGCCCGGCACTGTGATGTCAGTGTTGGTGACCTTATACGTGCGGCGGGTTCCGTAGCGTGAGGTGAAACAGCTCGGATCGGCAGCCGGAGAGCTGAAGATCCCGTTCCAGTAACGATTTGAGGTGAACGGCGACGTGATTGAGACGATCTGAACCATCTCCGGTTCCGTGACTGCCGGATCAATCGTGCTGGGATCGTTCAACAGGATATCCTCATTCGGGTAATTTCCGCTGGTCACCAGGACCATTTGCTCGAATGACTGCTTTGATCCATCGGGCAGCGTGGTCTCCAGGCGCAGCGGATACACACCTGGTTCCAGCATGGCATGGACTCCTTCCAGCGCGACCTGATCGCCGTTATCCTCGGCGAATTGAAGGGGCTTGTCGACGAGCGTGCCGGATAACGAACCTCCGCCCTGGGTCCTGACCCGGATGACTTCCGTCGCACCCTGGACCATGGGCAAAGGCTCGATGCTTGCTGATTCGAATGCGGAAGGTAGTCCGGTTGCGTTCCCTTCATTATTCCCGGTGGGGGAGTAGAGCACATCGCCGGGGATCGTTTCCCAGGTCCCATCCAGCTTGTTCAGGTCGCTGAGGGTCCAGGGATCGCTGTTCTGTTTGACAGCCATTTCCAGAAGAGACTCGCCTGCGGACGGGCTGATGCGCGTGTTGAGTGTGGTCTGATTCTCGTCCTTGGGGACGATCAGGCTGGTGCCCACGTACAGCTCCGATGGGCTGACCAGGTGGTTGAGGCGGATGAGCTGCTCATCCGAAACCTGGGTGCGCCGACGCAGGCTCCGCAGCGAGTCCCCAAAGGAGATGATCTCCGTGTCCAGGACGCCGCTGACACCCTCCAGGCCGGGGATCACGAGCTGCTGCCCGGGCGCTAGATTGTTGGGGTCAATGTTTGGGTTGGCCGCTTCCAGGTCCGCCAGGGATACGTTGAACCGGGCCGCAATAAACGATAACGTATCGCCCGATTGCACGATGTACACAGGCCCGCTCGATTGGGCCGAGACAGGCTGCGCAAAAAAGGAAGAAACCAGAACGAGCAGAAGAAGGGTGGAAAGGGTTTTACGCATCCTTGAATTGCACCTTGTCGCCGATCTGGAATTCATCCCAGCGATCCGGATGAACCTCCAGGACGAACTTTGCTGGCTGCTTGGAGAAATAGGCAGGCTTCCAGGATTTGGCGAGAACCCTGTCAACTACTTGCATATCGGCATTGATCCAGATGACGGCAAGATCGAAGGACACGAACAGCATGTGAATGGATGAATCGATCCGTGAGTCGTGCTTACCGACCAGGACCAGGCCGTCCTCCCGTGCCAGATCGGAGCGCAGGGTAAATCCGCGCAGCTGGGTCAGAAATGTATCGCAGTACTTGATCCGCAGCGGACCATCGATCCTGCGATTCACATTTTCTATTGATATATATCTTGCCATAGGGTATTTATAACAGGGCAGGCAAACCTTCTAATGACCCCGGTTAAGATTTGGATTTGAGCACCTTTTCCACGCTGCTCATCAAATCCTGGGGGCTGAAGGGTTTTGCAATGTAATCATCCACCTTGGCAATGTGAAGCCCAAGCACCCTGTCGATGCTCTGCGCCTTGGCAGTGACAACGATGACCGGAATGTCCTTGGTTTTTTCGTCTGCCTTCATTTGCTGGTATACTTCCCAACCATCCATATCCGGCATCATCAGGTCGAGCAGCACGAGATCAGGCTTTTCCTGGCGGATCATTCGTAACCCCTCTACACCGCCCGCTGCACCTTTGACTTCAAAGCCCTTACGGCCAAGGATCAGCCGCA
Source organism: Bacteroidota bacterium (assembly GCA_050258995.1). GTDB lineage: Bacteria > Chloroflexota > Anaerolineae > Anaerolineales > Villigracilaceae > Defluviilinea. Next base: position 19,439 of record JBLMZU010000767.1, on the reverse strand, counting down.
TCAGGTCGATCATCTCAGGCTCGTCTTCGACACAGAGAATGCATTTCAGTTTTGTGTTCATTGTCTTAACATTGAGAAGTTTACCACAAGCGCAGAAGTCCTGCAGGATAAAGTACCCAAGATGAAGATCATATCATGGAATATCAACGGGCTGCGCGCCGCGCTGACGAAACGGGCTCTGGACTGGGTGTGGGAGCAGGAGCCGGATGTCGTCTGTCTGCAGGAGATCAAAGTCCATCCTTCTCAGCTCAAGGAGGACCAATCCCGCTTTCCTGGCTACGAGGTCATCTGGAATCCCGCTCAAAAACTGGGGTACAGTGGGGTGGCCACCTTCCTGCGGAGCCCGGCGGTGGAGACCCGCCTGGGGATGGACATGCCCCGCTTCGACACGGAAGGCCGCGTCATTTCCACGCTGCATCCGGGTTACCGGTTATTTAACATTTACTTCCCGAACGGCCAGCGCGGGCAGGAGCGACTTTCCTATAAGCTCGATTTCTACGCTCACCTGCTGTCCCTGTGTGACCGGCTGCACGCCCAGGGCGAGCAGATCATCATTACCGGAGACTTCAACACTGCTCACCAGCCCATTGACTTGAGAAATCCCAGGTCCAATCAAACAACATCCGGCTTTTTGCCCGAGGAACGGGTCTGGGTCCAGAACTTCCTCGATCACGGCTTTGTGGATATCTATCGCAGCCTGTACCCGGACCGTGCCCAATACACCTGGTGGACCTACATTTCGAACGCCCGGGCGCGCGGCGTCGGCTGGCGGATCGATTATTTCCTTATTTCTGCAGCCCTGCTTCCCCGGGTGAAGGATGTCGTTATCCACGAGACCGTCCCTGGCTCGGACCACTGCCCGGTGGAGCTGGTCATCGAGTAAGAGCCGGCCTGGATTCTGCATCCATACGCTAATATTAATAATGAAAGGGTCAATTTAGGAGAGACCAGGTTTTTTTCACTAATTTTGGGGTCCCGGAATCGGAAAACTGCCATGTTAGAGAAATGTATAATATTTTCAATTGGACTACTCCTGGTAAGTTCCACTTGGTATAATCTCCTTGGAATTCTATTTTGGAGGCAAAGTGAATCCTAGAAACCAATCCTTTGTTGTGACGTTTTTGTTGATCGTCGCAGCGGTAGCCATGATTGTCATGGCGTTTCAGCGCGATTCTGGCTCGTCAGATAAGCTGACGATTAATGAGGTGGCGCGTGATATTCAGGCAGGCAAGGTAGCCCGTGTGGTCATCGACAGTGATGACAGCCTGCGCGTTATCTATACAAACGGGAATGAAGACGGCGTTCAATCTTATAAGGAAGCAAATTCGACCCTTGTGCAGCAACTCCTGGACCTGGGTGTGACACCGGACAAGCTTACGCCTGATAATATCAAGATCGAGGTCAAGCCGCCTTCACAATGGGCTGGAATCGTGAGTGGTGCCTTGTATATCCTGCCGGTCATTTTTATGGCAGGTGTTCTATGGTTTATCTTCCGCCAGGCACAGGGCTCGAACAATGCAGCCATGTCCTTCGGCAAGTCCCGGGCGCGCATGTTCAGCGGCGAGCATCCCACAGTAACATTCCAGGATGTGGCCGGCGTGGAGGAATCCAAGCAGGAGCTTGCGGAGGTTGTAGAGTTCCTGAAGGAACCTCAGAAGTTTATACAGCTGGGCGCGCGTATTCCGAAGGGCGTCCTGCTGGTGGGTCCTCCGGGGACAGGGAAGACCCTCCTGGCGAAGGCCGTTTCGGGCGAAGCAGGCGTTCCGTTCTTCTCCATTTCCGGCTCCGAGTTTGTGGAAATGTTCGTAGGTGTGGGTGCCAGCCGGGTCCGTGACCTGTTCGACCAGGCCAAGCGCCATTCGCCCTGCATCGTCTTCGTGGACGAAATCGATGCGGTCGGCCGCCAGCGTGGTGCTGGTCTCGGTGGTTCACACGACGAGCGCGAGCAGACCCTCAACCAGATGCTGGTCGAGATGGACGGTTTCGATACCGATACCAACATCATCATCATCGCCGCCACCAACCGCCCCGACATCCTGGATCCGGCCCTGCTGCGCCCCGGTCGTTTCGACCGTCGCGTGACCCTCGACCGTCCTGATATGAAGGGACGCGAGGCCATCCTAAAAGTACATGTCAAGGGCAAGCCGCTGGATCCGACAGTCGACCTGGGCTCACTGGCCCGCGGCACACCGGGATTTGTTGGTGCCGACCTTGAGAACCTCGTTAATGAGGCTGCCATTTTGGCCGCCCGCCGCAACAAGAAATCGATCGGGCAGCAGGATCTGGAAGAGGCGATCGAGCGTGTCGTCATGGGACCCGAGCGCAAATCGCGCCTGATCTCGGACGAGGAAAAGCGCATCATTGCCTACCATGAGGCTGGTCACGCGGTGGTGATGAACGCCATCCCCGAAGCGGATCCCGTCCAAAAGATCACCATCGTTGGTCGTGGACAGGCCGGTGGCCTGACCTGGTATCGCCCTGAGGATGACCGCATCCTGACCTCCCGCAAGAAGATGATCGCCGCCCTGGCAGGACTGCTCGGCGGGCGTGTTGCCGAAGAAATCGTCTTTGACGATGTCACCTCCGGCGCTTCGAGTGACATCGAGCGCGTCACCCAGATGGCCCGAACCATGGTCACCCGCCTGGGCATGTCCAGTGAAATGGGCCTGATGACCTACGGACAGAAGGAGGAGCTGATCTTCCTGGGCCGCGAGATCTCTGAGCAGCGTGACTACTCGGAAGCGGTCGCGGAGCGCATCGACGCCGAAGTCCGTAAGATGGTGGACGACTCGTACAAGCTGACCAAAAAACTGCTCACCATGTATCGCGACCGACTCGACGCAGTGGCGCAGAAACTCCTCGAAGTGGAAACCCTGACCCGCGAAGAGTTCGAAGCGATCTTCCCGCCGCCGTTCCCCAAGAAGAGCGGCACACCGCAGGTCATTGCGATGTAGGGGTTCCGGTAAATAAGCAGACAAGAAGAGAGCTGTCCTGTTGGACGGCTCTCTTTTATTGTTTCTATCTGCCAATTACCGATCTGCCGGCAAACAAACCACTTCGTTACTGCGGCACGCTTTCCTTGTGCTGCCGCACGAGTTCACGCCGCAGTATCTTTCCCACGGTTGTCTTTGGAAGCTCCGAGCGGAACTCGTAGTGGGTGGGGACCTTGTAAGGCGCAAGATGTTCCTTGCAATAGGCCTTGATCTCCTCCACCGTCAATGTTTCACCAGGTTTGACGACGATCCAGGCCTTGACCGTCTCGCCGCGATTCGGATCGGGAATGCCTCCGACGCCGACCTCCAGGACTTTCGGGTGCGAAGCGATCACTTCCTCCACCTCGCGTGGCCAGACCTGGAATCCACCGGGCTTGATCAGCTCCTTCTTGCGGTCCACGATATAGAAATAACCATCCTCGTCCATGCGGGCGATATCCCCGGTGAACAGCCAGGTCTCTCCGTCCTGCAGCTGCCGCAACGCATTGGCCGTCTCGGTGGGCATGTTGTGATATCCCTTCATCACCTGCGGACCGTGGATGGCGATCTCGCCGATCTCGCCCTGAGGGAGTTCAGTTTCCCCATCGTCAAGGCTGATGATCTTTACATCCACATCCGGGAGAGGCAGGCCAATCGAGCCGGTCTTGTTTACGCCCAGCAGCGGATTACAGTGAGTGGCGGTCGGTGCCTCCGACAGGCCATAGCCTTCGAAGACCCTGCCACCGGTCAGGTTTTCGAACTGTTCCTTGGTCTCACGCATTAAAGGCGCGGAGCCGGAGATGCAGGCTTTAATGGAGGAGAGGTCATATTTCCCGGCCTTCACATCCGGGTGATTGTTGATGCTGTTATACAGGAGTGGCACACCCGGGAAGATGGTCGGTTTGTATTTGGCAATATTTTCGAGCACGTCCTTGAGATCGCGCGCGTTCGGGATCAGCACCATGCTGGCGCCCATGGCCATGGCCACGCTCATCCCGGCCACCATGCCGTAGACATGGAAGAGCGGGATGCCGATCAGGTAGGTCTCCTGGCCATCGAACGAATTTACGAACCAGCACCTCATCTGCAGCGTGTTCGCCACAACATTTTTGTGCATGGCGACCGCGCCTTTGGGGATGCCTGTCGTACCGCCCGAATACTGGAATAAGGCCGTATCGTCAGGGGTCACATTTACGTTGGGCCGCGGGGATTTTTCATGCTTCTTGAGAAGATCCTTCATCCAGACGTCCCGCTCGTCCAGTGCATCAATGTAATGTCCCTCCTTTTTTTCCTTCAGCGCGCTAAACAGCAGGCTTGTCAGGGGAGGCAGTGCCTCCTTGATATTCGAAACAATGATCCTGCGGAGCCTGGAGCGCTCGCGTACGGCCTTCAGGACGCCGTAAAAACGGGTCAAGGTGAACATGATGTCGATGTTCGCATCGTCGACCGGTGTGATGACCTCATCCGGCGGATAGGTTGGATTGACCGCGACGACGACACCGCCTGCCTTCAGGATCCCGAAATATGCAATGACAAACTGGGGCACATTGGGCATGAAGATCCCGACCCGGTCGCCTTTTTTCACGCCCATGTCGACCAGGGCGGCCGCCATGTGGTCGGTGAGAGCCTCCATTTCCCTGTAAGAAATGACCGCACCCTTGAAGATTGTACAGGCGCGGTCTGGATATTTTTTCGCCGCCTCCCCAAGAAAATAGTATAACGGCGCTTGTGGATATTCGATTGTTAGCGGGACCCCCTTGTCATAATGCGCAAGCCAGGGACGATTGTTCATGAAAGCACCTCCTCCATCACAGTATTATGTTTGCTCCATCACATCATTATTCGCAGTATATACAATGAAGAATCAAAAGTCAACTGACTGGCGGTTGTTCTTTACTTCAAGATGGTTCCACTTCACCTAACCATCCCCGGTAAGGGCAATCAGCGACGCGCGGATATGGGACTCGATCCGGTCCAGGATCCCCTCTTCGACCCGGAACCACTGGATCTGTGGATCCGACTCTTTAAACCAGTTCGCCTGCCTGCGGACAAAGACCCGCGTCGCCCGACGGATCTCCGCCCTGGCCTGCTCCTCCGTCAATTCACCCTGGATGACCCGTATGCACTCCCGGTACCCGATCGCGGACATCGTCGGCAGGGCAGGGGAATACCCTTCTGCCAGAAGCCGCCTGACCTCTTCGAGAAATCCATTTTCGAACATGGCATCGATGCGCTGGTCGACCCGTTCATAGAGCTCCGCCCGGGGCCGGATCAGACCGATGGTGTGGAGATGATAAGGCGATTCTGCCTGCCCGCGCTGCTCTGAAAATTTTCTGCCCGTTGTCAGGATCACCTCCAGTGCGCGGATCGTTCGCCGGTAGTTCCTGGCATCGATCTTCTCTGCAGCTACAGGGTCAAGGTTTTTGAGTCTGTCGTGTAACCAATAAACGCCTTTTTCCTCTTTCATCCTTTCCAATTCCGCCCTTAATCTTTCATCCGGCTCCACCTCGGGTGGGCTCCATCCCTGTGTCACGGCACGAATATACTGCCCGGTGCCCCCGACCAGGAAGGGTAGTTTATTTCGTTTATGAATGTCTGCGATGACGTCCTTTGCCATTTGCTGGAAAACGGCCAGGCTGAAGATCTCGTCCGGGTCGGCAATGTCGATCAAATGATGAGGGACACGGGCCATTTCCTCTTTCGAGGGCTTGGCCGTTCCAATATCCATGCCGCGGTAAAAGAGACGAGAGTCTGCTGAGACGATCTCCCCCCTTAAACGCCCGGCGAGTCGAATGGCAAGCTCGGTTTTTCCAACAGCGGTAGGACCGATGATGAGGATAAGCGGTGGTTTGTTTGAATCCATGATGGCGATCGATGATTTATGTTATCGCATTCTCGAAATGCGTGATCTTTGGCTCCGTCCCTTTCCTTCCCTCAATGGCAATGACATCGATCTGCCAATGGTCGATGGCATTCTCGGCCGCGTAGCATTCCGCGCAGGCGAGCATGTGTTCGCGCTTGCGGGCAGTGACATTTTGTTCGGGGAAGAAGTTTTTGCTGGAGGTGAGGGTCTTAACTTCGACGAAGATGGTTGTTTCAGCCTGCCTGGCGATGATGTCGATCTCTCCATAGGGAGTGCGCGCGTTGCGGACGATCAGCTCGTAGCCGCGTTGACTCAAGTAGGCGGCCGCTGTTTCCTCCCCCCACTTTCCGACCTGTTGGTTGTGCTTCATTTCATGAACTCTTCGAGGATGTGCCGCAGACGCTCGTCGAGGCGGCGCTTGGCCGGTTTGGGATTTTCGGTCAGACGGGTATAGTGCTGGATCATGATCCGGGTCGTGCGCTCGATGTCATATTGCCGGGATGCCAGGCGGGCGGCGTGGCCCATTCTTTTGCGGAGTGCGCTGTTCATGCACAGATAGGTCATCCGGGCGGTGAAGGAGGCGACATCGTTCGTCGCCAGCAGGCCTGTTTCACAGTCCGATATGGAATCGCTCACGCCGGGCGAGTCGATGCCGAGAACCGGAAGTCCCGTCCCCATGGCTTCAATGACCGAGAGCGGATGGACTTCGGTTACAGAAGCCGTGACAAAGGCATCGCACATGGCCAGATAGGAGGGAAGGCGGTCGTAGGGGACCATCCCGACAAAGCGGACCCGGTCATGGATATCCAGCCTGGATGGTAATGCCTTAAGCTCATCCTCAAATTGCTTCTGCCCACCGCCCACGATCAACAAATATACATTGTGGAGCACCTGGGATACGCCCGCAAATGAGCGGATCAGGAATTCCAGGTTCTTTTCCGGGGCGAGACGGCCGGCGTAGACCAAGAGGAGATCTTCATCAATAAAGCCAAAATCGGATCGCGAGAGCGGTTCCGCCTGCTGGAAGGGCTGCATATCGACCCCGTTGGGAACCACCTCGATCGGGCTCTGCACGCCAAACCTGCGCATGACTTTTTCCATGCCCTGGGAAGGTGAGATCACCAGATCCACGGCGTCGCAGAAATCGGGCATATAGGCCTGCAGCAGGCTCTGACTGACTTCAGTCGGCATAAGCGGCATGCGAGCCTGGGCATACAGGTCGTAGCGCGTATGATTGGTGAAAACAATGGGGACCCCGGCCCGGCGGCAATAGCTAAGTGCCAGCCGGCCGCTCAGAAATGGATGGTGGACATGAGCAACGTCCATGGTCTGCAGCAGCTTGCGATGCGCCGTCTTATAGCGCAGGGACAGGTAGTAGCCGGTGTCCGCCAGGGCAACGCCCGGGTTGCGGATAACACGTAGCTCGTCATCCTGATAGTCCAGGTCGCCAAAGGTAAATACATAGACCTCGTTCCCCTCCGCCTCCAGGACGCGTTTATTCAAATCGATATAGTTTGTGATCCCGCTGACGTACGGTTTGTACGTATCCGCCATCATTCCAATTCGCATAAGTCAATCGTAAAGGGAAGCGGGGACACTGTCAAGACAAGATGGTAGAATCCTGTAAACAAGGAGAAACTTTGGTCAAATTGATTTTGCGTAACAAGGAATATGAGGTAAAGCCAGGCATGACCCTGCTCTCTGCTTTGCAGAAGATCAATGTCGTCCCCGAATCGGTGATCGCCACTCGGGACGGGGAGATGATCCTGGACGACGAGATTCTGAAGGAAGGCGATGTGATCAGGCTGGTCGCTGTAATCTCCGGAGGTTCAGGTCGCGGCGAGGAGCAAACGTTGCGACGAAGCAGTCTCCGCGCGCATCAGGAGATTGCTTCGGGCTAGCGCCCCGGCAATGACATAAAGCCATGAAATGTAAAAAATGTGGAGCGAAGGCCTCGGTCAATATGCGCCAGCACAAACTGGCACTCTGCAAGGAGCATTACCTGGAATGGATTCCCGAGCAGACCGAGCGCTTTATCAAAAAGTATGAGATGTTCACTCACCATGAACGGATCCTGGTGGCGGTATCCGGCGGCAAGGATTCGCTTGGACTGTGGGATGTCCTTTACCGTTTGGGCTACCAGGCCGATGGGTTGTACCTGGGCCTGGGGATCGATGGCGGCATCAACTATTCTCATGAATCGCAGCGCTTGGCGCAAAAATATGCGGACGAGCACAGCCTGAAGTTGCACGTTGTGGATATCGAAAAGGAGTACGGCCAGCCCATCCCGGTGCTGGCGGAAGTTTCCCACCGCGGATATGGCAAGCCATGTGCCGTGTGCGGCCTGGCGAAGCGTCACGAGATGAACCGCATCGCACGCGACCTGGGGTACGACGTGCTGGCGACCGGTCACAACCTCGACGACGAGGCGGCCGTACTTTTTGGCAACACCCTGTCCTGGTCGAGTGAGTATTTGTTGCGCCAGGGACCGGTCCTGGCTGCCTCAGACGGGCTGGCGCGCAAAGTCAAGCCATTGTGCCGGTTCTACGAGCGTGAGATGACCGCCTACTGTCTTTTGCGCGGCATTGAATACATCTATGAGGAGTGCCCCTTTGCAGAAGGAGCACAATCCATTTATTACAAGGAGCTGCTCAACCAGCTCGAGACCACCCGACCCGGCGCGAAGCTGACATTCTACCTGCGCTTTCTTGAAGCACGTAAAAGCGGCGACCTGTTTATCGAGCAAAACCCGGCGCGGGCGCATATGCACAGCTGTCCGAAGTGCGGACAACCTACTACAACCGACGACCTCTGCTCGTTTTGCAGGATGATCGAAAAGGCAAATCCGGTCTCAGCGGGTTAAGACAGTCCCATACCAAACAAATCGCAGCCTCCGTGAAGATCGCAATGAAGAATCGCGGATCTTCACGGATGTTGTTTTTGCAGTCCGACATTGCCGGCAGCGAAAATAATGCCACGATATTTAGAATATCCGTGCTAAAATCGGGCAAATTCCGAAATTGCTACAATTTTGAGACGACAAGGAGCCTGGGTTGGTATGGTCGTATCCATTCAAAATGCGGAACATTATCACTGGGGTGAAGGCTCCGATGGCTGGCACCTGCTCCAGCGCGACGAGATGAGCATCATCCAGGAGCGTGTCCCGGCCGGGGGAGCGGAGGTGATGCATTACCACGCGAAGGCGCGCCAGTTCTTTTATATCCTGGAGGGCGAAGCGCTGATGGCGTTTGAAGACCACCAGGTTGCTTTACACAAGGGGGAGGGAGTCGAAATCCCGCCGCTTGTCAAACACCAGTTCAGAAATCCATCGACTGCCGAAGTGCATTTCCTGGTCATCTCTGTCCCGGCCACAAGAGGAGACCGGGTGAATGGCTGAAGCGCGTACGAGACAGTATCGCTATTTCGATCTGATCACGGCCGTGTTTGTGACGGTCCTGGTGGTGAGTAATGTTGCCTCCTCTGCCAAGATCGTGGATTGGGGTTTCAGCCTCTTCGGTGTGCCGATGGCCTTCGACGCCGGGACCATTCTTTTCCCGGTCAGTTATATCTTCGGAGACATCCTGACCGAGGTCTATGGATACAAACAATCCCGGCGCGCCATCTGGGCCGGTTTTTTCTGCCTGGCGTTAACCTCGGTCATCTTCTGGATCGTCGGCCGCCTGCCGGGCGAAGCGACCTGGCAGGGATATGCAGGCGACGCTGCCTACCATGCCATCCTGGGCGGCATCAGCAGTGGAGGAATTGTGTTGGCAAGCCTGGCAGGTTATTGGACGGGGGAGTTTACAAACTCGTTTATTCTGGCAAGGATGAAAGTGCTGACCCGGGGCCGCTGGTTATGGACGCGCACCATTGGAAGCACGATCTTTGGTGAACTGGTCGATACGGTTGTTTTTGTGGTGGTCGCTTCCACATTTGGCGTCTTTCCGTGGAGCCTGTTCAGCACATTGATCGTGACCAACTATTTCTTCAAGGTTGGCGTGGAGGCGTTGATGACGCCTGTGACCTATCTGGTCGTCGGCTGGCTCAAACGGGCCGAGCATGAAGATTACTACGATCGCGATACCGATTTTAATCCGTTTGTGGTGTGAGGTCTTATGATTACGATTTCTCCACTAACAGCTCGTCGATTTGTGCTGGGCAAACAGGGATTGTGGCCTGGCCGGCGCTGGAAGGGCAAAAAGGGGACAGTGCGGGCCATGTGCGAGTGTGAAGCTGTGCAGCTTGACCCGCTTAATATTTTCGCCCGCAGCCAGGATATTGTCCTGCACAGCCGCGTACTGGATTACAAGCAGGACTATCTTTTCCAGGTTGCCTATCAGGACCGGAAGTTCTTCGACTACGGCGGCTGGCTGGCGATGTATCCCATGTCGGAACTGCCCTATTATCGGGTGCACATGGAGCGGCGCAGCCACCAAAAGCGGATCGAGGGTTTTGTGCTCAATCACCAGGAGCTGTTCGAGCGGGTACGGGCAGAGCTTCGCTCACGCGGTCCTCTGGGAAATCGCGATCTGGATGGGACCCGAGTTGGCTGGAATTATCGCGGGCGGAAGGATACCTCGCTGGCGCTGTTCGATATGTGGCTATCCGGTGAATTGATGATTCACCACCGGGATGGCTTCGAGCGCGTCTATGACTTTCGCGAGAACGTTGCCCCCAGACAGTTCGATTACATGGTCAGCGAAAGGGAGGCGGAGGAGTTCTTTATCCGCAAGAATATTGCCTTCAGCGGCTTGTTCCGGGAGGCAATCCTGCGCTCTGCGCTTCAGTATGATATGCAGCACAATTATTCCCGTGAGAATATAAGGGAAAAGGCGGAGGCGTGGATCGAGTCCGGGAAGGCGGAGCGGGTTCAGGTCGAGGGAGGACGCGATGTCTATCTGGCTCTGCGTGAGGACCTGCCGATACTGGAGCTGCTTGAAATGGGAAAAGTCCCCAGGAGCTGGAAGCCCAGGGAGACGACCACTCTCGAAGAGGTCACGTTCCTCTCGCCCCTGGATATCGTCAGCGCGCGAGGACGTGCCAAGAAGTTATTCGATTTCGAATACAAATGGGAAGTGTACACCCCGGTACACCTGCGCCGCTGGGGATATTATGTCCTGCCGATCCTGTACGGCGATGACCTTGTGGCGCGGCTCGATCTGAGACTGAACCGCCCGACCATGAGCTTGGAGATCAAGGGTTTCTGGCACGAGCAGGACGCGCCTGTGAAGGATCTTGCGTTTGCGAACGCTCTTGCGCGGGGATTGATACGCCTAACAGGGTTCCTGGGTGCCAAAAAAGTGACAACAGATGTCCTCCATCCCGCCGGGTTGAAAAGGGAAGTTCGGAAGCAGCTCAAAATTTCCCTGTGAGTCAGCAGCTCTTTCAGAGAAATGTATATTGTTGATATCGTTGTGGCACACGTGTTGATTGCTAAAATAATTTATTTGTTATACGATTGGCAGAGTCTGAAACCATAATTTATCGGTAGACCTGGATCCACGAACACTTAATATTCATGAAACCTCATGATTGGGGAGTGGCTTAGTGGTGGGAATAACTCTTACGAAGTATTTATACAAAACCTTTGCAAAATATTGACAATATGATATACTTGAGATATAAGGAGAAAGGATCATCGATGCCACGCCTTGCTCACCTCAAATTCAACGATCCAGCTCCAGATCTGGAGCTGCTGAATGTTGACTGCAATCCCGTAAAGCTTTCCTCCCTATGGGAGAACCAGGTGCTCATCCTGGCTTTCACCCGGCACTTTGGCTGCCCGCAGTGCAAGGAAATGGTCGACCAACTGGTCCTTGCTTCGCCTGCCATCCAGAAAAAAGATCTTGCACTGGTGATTGTCACCCAGGGGACGCCGGACGAAGCCAGGAAATTCTGTGAACAGCGCGCCCCCGGGATCCTCTGTCTTTCGGATCGGGAACGAAAAGCCTATGCAGCCTATGGCCTGGAGCGCGCCAATCTCTGGCAGACATTCCTCTCGCTCGACGTCTGGCGGTCGAACCGGCGCTTAAAGCGCGAGCGCGGCTGGAAGACGGAACTGCCTCCCAAGGGACAGGATGCCATGCAAATGGCAGGGATTTTTGTCATTGCCCCGGATGGTATCATCCGCCTTCCCTATTACTACGATCACATTGCCGACCATCCTTCCGTTGACCTGCTCCTGCATGGCGTGATGGGGATGGACTGGAACCAAACCTTCAACGGACCTGTTGCACCCTAATGAAAAACCTCTTTCTTGCTCCCTATCTGGCCCTTAAGGAAGTGTTTCGCTATCGCGGCCGCTTCCTGCTCTTCAGTCTTGTCATCGCTCTGATCACCCTGCTTGTGCTCTTCATCGCTGCCCTGGGGGAAGGACTGGCCAACGGCAACCGCCAATACCTGTCCAACCTGGATGCGCAGCTGATCGTCTTTTTGGAAAAGTCGGATTTCATCATCCCCTCCAGCCGCCTGGAGACAAATACTGTCCGAACGGTCCGACGTGTGGAGGGTGTGGCAGGCGCAGGGCCGATCTTCACCTCCAATACCCAGATCGTTTCCCTGCCTGCACCCCTGAAAGTCTCCCTGCTGGGCGTGGAACCGGGAGAGCCGGGCATGCCAAAAACCATCGCAGGCAGAAACTTCCGCGGCGGCGAGGCGCGTGAGACGGTGATCGACCGCAATGTCGCTCTGCGTTCGGGGATCAAGGTGGGGGATGAGATCGAGATCCGCTCCACGCAGGGTACCGATGACAATTTCTTCAAGCTCAAAGTGGTTGGTCTGGTGAATGGGCAATCCTACTCCTTTCAGCCGACCATCTTTGTCCCACCGGGAACCTGGGAAAAGGTCCGTCCGCAGTCCGAAGCGGACCTGAACAGCGATACACCTTATCCGAACATCGTGGCTGTCAAGTTGAAGGATCCCAGCTGGTCCAATACCGTCAAGGATCGATTGTTGACAACGGTTCCCAATATTGAGGTGGCCGATATTGCCACCACGATCAATAATGTCCCCGGATACTCTGCCCAGCAGGGGACCGTTCAGACCCAGGGCTTCTTTACCCTCCTGATCGGCGTGCTGGTCATCGGCGGATTCTTCCAGATCCAGATCCTGCAAAAGGTTCCGCAGATCGGCGTGCTCAAGGCAATCGGTTCTTCCAACGGCGTCGTGGGCTGGGCTGCAGTGATCCAGATCGTTGTGGTGACCACCATGGGCGTTGCCATCGGATGTCTGCTCACGTATCTGTTCTCGCTGGCACTTCCGCCCACGATCCCATTTGTTTTCAATGGGACCCGCTCCCTGATCGCCATCGGTCTGCTCCTGTTCATCGGACCGCTCGGGGGAATGGTCTCCATCATCTACGCAGTACGCATCGAGCCGCTCAAGGCGCTCAGACTAGGATAGGTGCGCCATGACACATGCAGCTCTTGAAGTGAAAGACCTCGTCAAAACCTTCGCATTGGACGGAACCACGATCAACGCCGTGGACCACGTCTCGTTTGAAGTGAACTCGGGTGAATTTGTGGCGCTGGTCGGCCCCAGCGGTTCCGGCAAGACCACCATGCTGTCGATCCTTGCCGCCCTGCTTTCGCCCACAAGCGGGCAGGTGCTGGTGGATGGACAGGACCTGGCTGAAATGAGTGAAAAGCAGCGCGTCAGACTGCGCCGGGAAAAGATCGGCTTCACCTTCCAGTCGAACAACCTGATCCCCTTCCTGACCGCCCAGGAAAATGTGGAGTTCATGCTTCGCCTTAACGGCAAGGCCGACAAGGCGGGACGCCTCCGCTCGGCAGAGCTCCTCGCCCGACTGGGGTTGAGCGACCGATTGCACAATCTGCCTGCCCAGCTCTCCGGTGGACAACAGCAGCGCGTGGCGATTGCGCGTGCCCTGATTCACAACCCTGCCCTGGTGCTGGCCGACGAGCCGACCGCCTCCCTCGACACCGAACGCGCCTACCAGGTGGTGGAGACGTTTGCCCACCTCATCCACGAGAACAACCGGGCCGGCATGATGGTCACCCACGACCTGCGCATGTGCCAGTTCGTGGACCGCGTCCTCCAGATGCAGGACGGCAAGCTGGTACAGGTCTACGAGGATCGTGATGAGATCATGGAACTGGCAATGGGGACCGTAATGCAGCACTAAAAGGATCAAAGCAACGACCATAAAGAAAGCCCTCTCAGCAGTTATGCCTGGAGGGCTTTCTTTTTATTGCATTCTTCCTTGCGTAACTTTACTTTTTATATTAATTCACCGTCCGATATTCAAACAAAAAGTAAATTGGCCGAAGGCGGCACGATGTAAATTACTTGCCATGAAAGAACTTATCCATGACAGGCGCAATGTTCTCAGGAATATTATCGCCCCAGGCATTGCCGTCCACTGTCTCTCCTGTGGATTTGCCGTCCTTATCCAGCTTGAAATACACCGGAATGCCGTCGAAGTCGAACTCATGCTTTGTGCTGTTGCCCCAGCCCCATTCGTCCACGTCCAGCTTGATGATGTAAGTCCTGGCGTAGGCCTCCAGCATCAGCTTGTTCTTCTCTTTGAGCCCTTGATCGATCGCCTTGCAGGGCGGACACCAGGTTGCATCGAACTCGACGACCGGCATCTGGCCCAGTCCGGCAGCTTTTTTCGCCTCCCGGGCAAGCAGGGCATTTAGATCTCCATCCGCGGGGTGCAGGCGGATAATCGTCATGGAGTCGGATGACGCGTTTTCAAGATTCTGCTCACTTGGTAGGGGCGTTGCTTTTGGAGGAAAAAGGAAATTACAGGCAAGCAGGCTGATGCCGAGGAGTGCCAACAGGATCTTTTTGTTCATCTAATCTCCGCTTCTATGTTTACTGTTTGTCTGGCATTTCGATGCCCTGGATCCGTACTTTCACGATCCTTCCCACTACCGGCGGCTTGCATGTGCCGGCACTGCACGCCATATAGGTGATGGAAATCTCGTCATCGATCCAATCCCCCCCGGCTGGCAGTTCAACCGGCAGCCTTAATGTAACAGGACCGGCAGGATAGACCTGCAAATCGCGGGGCTCAAAATCCGGCACCTGAGGTTTGACACTCTCTGTTAATGCGCCGGTCGCCTTCATTAGGCTGTTGGAGGTTAATTCGATCAGGGTCGGCCGTCCCAGGCCCTCGATGCCGGTGGCGGGAATGTCCTTGCTATACAGGTGATATCCATCGGGCGGGATAAAAGTTGCCGACACGAAATAATTTCCATCCTGATTCTGAATCAGGGAGAGGGACACTGCCACATCATTTTCGGTAAAGGATCCAAGGGATACCGTCTTGTTTTGGCCCGAAGTGCACGAAAACAGAACTGCTGAAAATAGGACTACACATAAAAAACGGGAAAGATAAAAGCGCAGATTCATATCCATCATGGATTATATGACAAGACCTCCGAAGGACGTCATCCCTCGGAGGTCTCTGATTACGACCTACTGTCTTCTGCGCTTATGCGGTCTCTAAGTATTGTTCGATCTCATAATCAGATACGCGCAGGCGATACTGGTCCCATTCCTCCCACTTGGCGCGCATGAATGCTTCACAGGTGACTTCGCCCAGGGCGTCGGTCAGCAGCGTGTCCTTTTCGAGCTCGGTCAGGGCTTCTGCCAGGGAACCAGGCAGCTCCTTGACGCCCAGTTTGCGGCGCTCCTTGGAATCCAGGTGGTAGAGGTTGATGTTATTGAGCGGCTTGGGTGCCTCCAGACCCTTCTCAATGCCATCCAGGGCGGCAGCCAGCATGACCGTAAAGGCCAAGTACGGGTTGGCGGAGGGATCGGGGAAACGCAGCTCAGCGCGGACCGCCTTGTCGCGTCCCTCGGTGTAGCGCGGGATGCGGATCAGGGCGGAACGGTTCTGCTGCGCCCAGCCGATGTAGACGGGCGCTTCATAACCGGGGACGAGACGCTTGTACGAGTTGACGGTCGGGGCCACCACGGCGGCCAGGGCGCGGGCATGGTTGAGCTGGCCGGCGATGAACGAATAGGCGGTCTTCGAGAGGTGAGCCGAATCGTTTGGATCAAAGAACAGGTTTTCGCCCGTCTTGCTGTCGAACATGCTCTGGTGGCAGTGCATGCCGGAGCCGTTGATGCCGAAAACGGGCTTGGGCATAAACGAAGCAACCAGTCCGTGCTGGGCAGCGATGGCCTTGACGGTGTACTTCAAGGTCAGGACATTATCGGCTGTCTTAAGGGCATCGTCAAAGCGGAAGTCAATTTCATGCTGGCCGAGCGCCACTTCATGATGGCCGACCTCCACCTCCAGCCCCATGGCATCCAGGGCGTCCATCAACGCGGTGCGAACGACGACCGCTTCGTCGAAGGATGAGAAATCAAAGTAGCCACCCGTATCGTGGGGGACGGGATGGACGCTGGCGCCATTCCCACGTTTGAAGAGGAAGAACTCCGGCTCGGGACCAATGTTGAACTTCCAGCCTTTTTCTTCGATCTTCTTCAACTGGCGCTTCAGCGTCCCGCGCGGATCGCCTTCGAATGGCTCATTGTTCGGCATGTAGATATCGCAGAAGACACGCGCCCGGCGCGAATCGGGAGAGGACCAGGGCAGGACCGCAAACGTATCCGGGTCCAGGATGAGGCGCATATCGCTTTCCTGGATGCGGGCAAAGCCCTCCACCGACGAACCGTCGAACCAGACTCCATCGTTCAGCGCGTCCTCCAGGTGACGAACCGGCATATCCACACTCTTGACGGCCCCTGTCACATCTGAAAATTGCAGGGAAATGAACTTTACGTTCTCTTCTTTAACCCGTTTCAACAAATCTTTCGTGTCCATTTTTTCTCCTTTTGATTATGATCTTTCCAACTGCTTCAATGCAGATCTTGGACTTGGTTATCAGCGCCCTCCCGCGGAAGGCGACCCCTTGTCAAATTGTGGCTGTGTATCACTGTCGGCCCGGACGGCCTGCAGAGGCTCCGTCTTGGCCTTGAGCATTCTTGCATAATTGATCAGGATGACAGAGCCCACGATGATGATCGACGCGATCAGGATGCGCCCGTTCAACGCTTCGTCGGCCAGGAAGTAGCCAAGGAAGACGGCCACCATCGGGTTGACATAGGCGTAGGTGGAGGTTAAGGATATGGGCGCATTCTGCAGCAGCCACCCATAGGCGACAAATCCAACCAGCGAGCCAAAGGTGATCAGATAAAGAAGCCCCAGCCAGGAGCGGGTCGAAACCTGGGCGAAGCTGAACCCGTTCAGCTCACCGGTCAGCACGCTGACAATGAATAACGACACCGAGCCCATCAGCATTTCCATGCCGGTCCCAAGCAGGTTGGATTTGGGCATGTCTGCGCCGCGGGCGTAGATGGAGCCCATGGACCAAAAGATCGGGGCAAGCAGCAGCATAATGGCGCCGAAGCGGTCAACACTGCCCTCCCCGCCGGTGATTTCGGCGGGACCGATCAGGATAAACACGCCGGTGAAGCCGACGATCAGCCCCAGGATGGTCATCCAGTTCGGTTTGGACCGGGTGCGGAACGATTCGAACAGCACCAGCCAGAACGGAGATGTGGAGATCATCAGGGCAGCAATTCCCGAAGGCACGGTCCGCTCCGCCAGGGCGACCAGGCCGTTGCCGCCAAGCAGCAGGGCAGTGCCCACAATCGCGGTGGATTTCCAATTGCTCCAGGTAGGCAGCGCGTCCCCCGCCAGCCGCCGCCAAGTAAACAGGATCACCCCTGAGATGAGAAATCGGATGGACGCATGCAGGAACGGTGGAATAGTCTCCACCGAGAAGCGGATCGCCAGATAGGTGGAACCCCATACAATATAAAGTGCCAGTAAAGCTATCCAGATTTTGGTTTTCATTCGAGTCCTTTTCATTTTACACACGGAGCGCGCACATCAAGACTTGCAGAACGAGTAGAGAGTTATAAACTCAATTATTTGTTCCCACTGCACTTCGATTGCATCAGGAACACATTTATTCCATCACCGTTGTCGCTGCATATTCCCTGGCCAGCAGCGCTTTCTTTCTCAACTCGCCATACCGGTAATTTCCAAAATCGCCGACCTTGCGGATCACGCGATGACAGGGGATCAACACGGCGATCGGGTTGTGTCCCAGTGCGGAGCCGACTGCCCGCGAGGCGCCCGGGTGCCCGATCCGCTGCGCCAAGCCTTCATAAGTAGTTGCAGATCCGGCCGGGATCTGCAGCAGGGCCTCCCATACCTTGATCTGGAAATTGGTCCCGCGCAGATGAAGCGTGAGCGGCTGCTTGATGGGGGCGTCATAGCGCAGATCGAAGATCGGACCGACAAGCGCGGCGGTGGAGCGGAAGTCCTCGACCATGCGGGCTTCCTTCCATTCTTCGACGAGAGCGTCGATCGCATCGCCTTCGCTGCCGGAGACAAATCCCAGGTGGCAGATGCCCCGGTCGGTCAGGCCGATCAGGCACTTGCCAAACGGTGTCAGATGGATCCCATAGCGGATGGTCAGGCCCTGGCCGCGGGTTTTGTATTCTCCCGGGGTCACCGCTTCGGTGGTCACGAACAGCTCGTGCAGGCGTCCCAGGCTGGAGAGCCCCACCTGGTGGGTGGTATCCAGCAGGTTCTCTGAGCGGCTCAGCAATTCCTTGGCGCCTTCCTTGGTCAGGAACTGCAGGAACCGCTTGGGACTGACGCCAGCCCAGCGGGTGAACAGGCGCTGGAAATGGAACTCGCTCAACCCAATACTGGCTGCCACCTCCTCCAGGCTCGGCTGCTCCTTGTAGTGGTTTTCAAGGTACAGGATCGCCTGCTCGATGCGCAGGTAATCTTCAGAACTTTGCTTGTAATCAATTTCGGGGTTCATAGTCTCTCCTTTTGTTGATCCAATTCTATGAACCTCTCTTACATCTGCCGACCCGATTCTTGCTGACTTTCCTCCTTTTCTCCCTTCTCCTTTGGGAGAGGGACTGGGGGAGGTTAAACAAAAAGGCATGCCTCGGGACATGCCTTAACAATAGCAATGCTATTAAATAAAACATCCCTTCCACACGATAAACAGGCAGTATGATCTGCCTGGTTCACTGCGCTGTCTTGTCCCGGCAATTACTCACCGGTTTTCAACGCGAGCAACAGAGTTTTTCGCCCATATGTTGGACGCTTGTTGCCCCGGCGCTTCTTTGGAAGGGAGAATGGAGCTTGTGACAAACTCCAGAGGTATCCGCTGATCAATCCGATTTTCCCTCACCCCGGCCCTCTCCCCTTGGGAGAGGGAGAAGCTCGGTTAGCACATCTCTCGCGAGACAGAACCTCCACCTCGTGATCCCGCAGGGCGGGATCCAGCCGCTATATCTCCGCTATTCGGTTGTTAATGGCGGCGATTGTACCCGCCTGGAATGGCTTCGTCAAGTGCAAAAAAGGGGATTGAAAAACGAGATCGAAAAATGGATGGCATCCATCCCTTAAATAAAAAGACCCCAAGGCAACCTCAGGGTCACTTATTTTTATGCCCCCGCCTGTGCCGTGTGATGCGGAGTTTTGAACCTGCTCTCGCAGGTGGGTCCCTACCCAGAAACGCCGCCTTGGCTCAGGCCTATCGCGTTATTTCTATTGGAGTTAGAGACCCTGAAAGTAGGTGTTGGCTCAAAAC
>JBLMZU010000766.1:0-10903 GCA_050258995.1 Bacteroidota bacterium | reverse complement strand
CCTGGATGCGTTCTTTACCTACCTGAACAAGCAGATCGTGGACGTGGCGATTGCCAATGCCGACAAGCAGAAATTGATGCAGATCGCCCTGGTCTACGGCGTATTCCAGCTGCTGCAGGCAGGGTTCGTATTTACGTTCATCTACCTGGCCGGTGTGCTGGGCGAGCGCGTGCAATATGATCTACGCAAGGCATTGTTCAACCACCTGCAGGACCTGTCCCTGTCCTACTACGCTCAGAATGCCGTTGGACGCCTGATCGCGCGCGTTACTTCTGATACAGGACGTGTCTCCGATCTCCTGACATGGGGCATTGTGGATACCACCTGGGCAATCATGAACATCACGACATCGCTGATCTTCATGTGCATCATCAACTGGAAGCTGACCCTGATTGTCGTGGCGATCGTGCCGATCATGTTGTACATCGCAGTACAGTTTCGTAAGAAGATCCTGGTGGAATACCGTGTATCCCGCCGCACGAACTCAAAGATCACGGGTGCGTTCAACGAGAACTTCCAGGGTGTACGTGTGGTCAAGGCGCTCCTTCGTGAAGATGAGAATACAAAGGAGTTTCAGGTCCTCACGACCAGCATGTTCAAGGCCTCCTACCGGGCAGCCTGGCTCTCCGCGCTCTTCCTGCCTGCGGTGCAGATTGTTGCTGCCATTGCCACAGGCTTGATCGTCAGCCTGGGCGGTATGCAGATCGAGACCGGGTATATGACCATCGGCGGTGTCATGGCATTCGTCTCGTACCTTACCTTTATGATGTGGCCGATCCAGGATTTTGCCCGGGTGTATGCAGAAATGCAGCACTCGATCGCATCAGCCGAGAGAATCTTCACGCTGATCGACACCCCGGCCGATGTACATGACAGGCCGAATGCCCTCCCCGCAGAAACGTTGATGGGCGAGATCGAGTTTGAGCATGTCAATTTTTACTATGAGGATCGCAAACCCGTCCTGACCGACTTCACGCTCAAGGTCCAGCCTGGTGAAATGATCGCCTTCGTTGGCCCGACCGGTGGTGGAAAATCCACGATTGTGAACCTGCTCTGCCGCTTCTATGAGCCGACCGAGGGAACGATCCGCATCAACGGGCACGATTACATGGATTACACCCTCGCATCGATCCACAGCCGGATCGGGATCGTGCTCCAGACGCCGCACCTGTTCTCGGGTACCGTCCGCGACAACATCCGCTATGGACGCCTGGATGCCAGCGATGGGGAGATCCTCGAAGCAGCCAAGATCGCCGGCGCACATGATTTCATCGTGACGCTCGAGAAAGGCTATGACCAGAACGTTGGCGAAGGCGGCAACCTGCTGTCTGTGGGCCAGAAACAGTTGATCAGCCTGGCAAGAGCCGTGCTGGCCCGGCCTGAGCTTTTCATCATGGATGAGGCAACCTCCAGTGTGGATACGCTGACCGAAGCATTGATCCAGCGCGGTATGGAGGCATTGATGAAGGGACGCACATCGTTCGTCATTGCCCACCGCCTTTCCACAATCCGCAGGGCGAACCGAATCCTGGTGATCGAGAACGGACGGATTGCCGAGCAGGGCACGCATGCAGAGCTGCTGCGCCTGGGCGGGCACTACTATCGCCTGTATACCCAGCAGTTCCGCCACGAGCTCGAGTCTCAATATGGTCTGGCGGAAGCCGTTGGCACCCAGATCAAGGAAGAGGCGCCTGCCTCTCTGGCAGCAGACTAGGATCGAAAGGTGAGAAATAAGTGACCCCCTCCCTTTCAAAGTTTTCAATCCTTTGGAAGGGAGAGAAAGGAAAAATAGAATGAAGACCAACAACTTACTGGTACGATATGACAAGGACCTGCGGCTGCACATCCGCTATCCCGAAGCACGTAAGGAGATCACGAACGATGTCGTGCGGATTATTCGCAAGGCACCCGGCATGAACGTGGTTGCCTTCACATTCGCCAACGAAGCCCGGCTGGATTCCGTGATCGCCCGTGAAGTGGATTACCTTCAGCCGTTGAACCAGCCGTTCACATGGAAGGTCTACGAACATGATTTGCTTCCAAGTTTAAGAGGTAAACTCTCTTCCCAGGGCTTTCAGGAGGATCGTGACTCGGCGGATGTCATGGTGCTCGATGTAAAGAGAGCTCCAGCCGGCCTGCTGCAGCCGATCCACGCAGATATCCGCCGTATTACGGACCTGGATGGATTGAAGGATGTGATTTATGTGCTGGACCAGGTATGGGGCAGACACAACATCTGGGTCAATGACCGCCTCGGCGGGCATCTCCACATCCCGGGATATTTGAGCGTGTACGTGGCTTACGTGGAAGACCAGCCTGCTTCCATTGCCTGGACCTACTTCCCTCGCGGTAGTTTCGCCACACTGTTTGCCGGGTCTACCCTTGAGAAGTATCGCAATCAGGGTCTGTATACGAGTCTGCTTGCCACACGGATACAGGAGATCCGCAAACGCGGCTATCACTTTGCTGTTGTGGAGGCCGGTTTAATGAGCCGTCCCATCGTCGCCAAACATGGCTTTCAGCACCTGACCACTGTATACGATTACGAGTGGAAAGGGAACTGATCCTGACTTAAATAGGCACCCCGCAGATTATCTACGGGGTGCCTATAAAATTAACTGAGAAATGCTCCCTTATCCGTCATCTGGCACTTTACTTCCTCTTATAGGGCCTGAAATACTCCATTGTGTACCCGCCGATCAGCCAGGCAAAGACGGTCCCCACTAGTACAAAAACGAATTTAAGAATTGAAACCATGCAGCACTCCATTATGCCGCTCAGGCGGCGTTCGGTGGGAGGGACAAAGTGATTTTGATTATTACTTACTTGACGGAAATAATGAAAAAAGTTACTGCAGAGATCTTACAAAATGGATAATTCATGGAGGTATGAGGTATGCAGAGCTTGGAAATTTGGCGACGCGTGCATCCAAACCCTTAGTTTTTGAAGCGCTACCGCCAGCAGAACGCGGTTTTATTCCTTAACCTGGGCGTCCTCAAAATACTTTTGCGCTGTCTGAAGGGTTTGCACAACGTACTTAATGATGATCACCACGGTCGAAAGCGCCAGCGGCAGGGCCAGGTATAGGATGGCATCGCCGAGCCAGATATAAAGCACGGTCAGGCCTGCGCCGATCCAAACGGAATTGCACCATTCACAGGTGACAAGCTCATGCAGGCCCAATTCACTGCAGAACTTGTATCTGTTACACCAGTGCTCTGCGAGCTGCCGAAAACGCTTGAACATCTGCCAGGGACCGTCCTCATTGGCGACCAGGGACGCCAGCCTCCATGCAGCAAGTGAAAGGTAAAAAAAGGTAGTGAAAGTCATCGGGTTTTCCTACTCATGCTTAACGAGAAAAATGGACATATATTCTATGATTTTCACTCCTGTCAAAATTTCCCTGCCTTTTTTGGGGACTTCCCCGACGACCAACGAGCTGGGTTTACGGGTATTTTGGGCAAAACTGGCACAAAAGTGAAGTCGCCGAAACATCGATTAAATACGTAGATGAAAATATGCTAATGAACCTTACAAATCGTTTACTCTACCTGTCTCTGCCTGACTGCTTCGTAGACGATCAAGGCTGTGGCAATCGATACATTCAGAGAATTTACTTTCCCCAACATTGGGATCTTCACCCGTACATCGGCGTGCTTCATCCACAACTCGCTCAAGCCTTCATCTTCAGTTCCCACAGCGATGGCCAGCGGGACCCTCAAATCCTGATTCGTATACGCTGCTTCCGCCGAGGGTGTGGCAGCCAGAACATGCAGGTGGTGCTGCTGCAAAAAGACAAGGGCCTGTGTGCTCTTCGTTTCCACCACCGGGACGGTGAATACTGTCCCTCGTGAAGCGCGAACAACGTTTGGGCTGTAGGCGTCCACGCGCGGGTCGCAGACCAGAACCGCATCCACCCGGGCAGAATCAGCTGTGCGCAGGATGGCGCCCAGATTGCCCGGTTTTTCGATCGATTCAGCCACAATGATCAACGGTGTAGTGCTTAACCGGAGGTCTTCAAGCGAAACACGCGGGATGGGAAAGATTGCCAGCCAGCCATCCGGGTTCTCTCGATAGGACATCTTCTCGAATACCGCTGGGGAAACGGTGATCTTTTCGGTGTCGATTTCCCTCATTTGACGGCGGATCAACTCAGGCGCGGTCAGAAGCGCACGCGGGGTATGCCCGGCATCCAGAGCCAGGGAGATCTCATCGAATCCCTCCACAAGCATGAGCCCTTCGCGCTGCCGCTGCTTTTTGTCCTCCCGCAGCTTGACGATCTGTTTGACACGTGGATTTTGTAGACTTGTAATATCCAGCATTTATTTCACCAATAGCAGGCAGGCTGCCTTATGAGTGCCATTCACGGGCAGGAGCGCCGGGTCCTGTTCCCGGCAGAATTTCTCGGCGACCGGGCAGCGCGGGTGGAAGCGACAGCCCGGCGGCAGGTCGATCGGATTGGGAGTCTCGCCCTGCAGGATGATCCGCCTCTTCCTCATGCGCGGATTCGGGACAGGGATGACCGAAAGCAATGCCCTGGTATAGGGATGCTGCGGATCCTTCAGCACATCCTTCATTGTACCCATTTCGACGATGCGCCCCAGGTACATCACGGCGATACGATCTGCAAAATACCCCACTGTGCCCAGGTCGTGCGTGATGAAGATCACCGAGATGCCTCTCGACTTCCGCAGATCAGCCAGCAGATTAATGATCTCCGCCCGGATCGAGACATCCAGCATGGACACCGGCTCATCCGCCAGCAGTAGGTGAGGTTCAAGGACAAGGGCACCAGCAATGACCACCCGCTGGCGCTGGCCGCCGGAAAGCTGGTGAGGGAATCGCTGCAGGTAATCCTGTGCAGGTTTCAGGCCTGCATCCTCCAGTGCGCGCATTACACGCTCCCGTCGCTCCGCGTGGTTTCGCGCCAGGCCATGAACGACCAGCGGTTCGCTGACGATATCCTCGATGTTGTGGGTTGGGTTCAGGGATTCATAGGGATCCTGGAAAACCATCTGGATGCGCTGGCGTAATCCCTTACGATCCTGGTCGCTGGCATTTGTAATATCCACGCCTTCAAAAAGAATACTGCCTTCGGTTGCCTCTTCAAGGCCCATCAGGGTCAGGGAAAGCGTGGATTTACCGCATCCGCTTTCGCCCACCAGCGCGATCACCTCTCCACGATGGAGCTGCAGGTCCACGCCATCCACCGCGTGGACAAAGCTTTCCTGGCGCGAAAATGCACCCGGCCGCCCCGCCTGGAAGTATTTTTTCAAGTTCCTGACCTCGAGAATAACGTCTTCAGACATGAAACTCCAAGACTTCCTCATCTCTCCATCAAATGACAGCCTGCTATATGCTCTCCTTCATCCAGTGAATGAAGGCGGGGCAATTCAGTGATGCACCGATCAAAGGCTTTGGGACAGCGCGGTGCAAAGCGACAGCCTGGGGGCAGCGCATCCAGCTTGGGAGGATAACCCGGAATGGATGTCAGCCGCTTGTCAGGCTGCGAGAGATCGGGGAAGGCCTTCAACAATTCCTGGGTATAGGGGTGGCAGGCTGAATTATAGATCGTATCCACGCTGGCATACTCTGCGGTTACGCCGCCGTACATGACAAGCACGGAATCGCACATCTCCGCCACGACGCCGAGGTCGTGGGTTACAAAAATAACTGCCAGCCCCAGCTTATGCCGCAGGCTGTCCAGCAGTTCCAAGATCTGGGCCTGGATCATTACATCCAGGGCCGTGGTCGGCTCGTCGGCGATTACAATCTGCGGGTTGCAGGAAAGTGCCATGGCGATCATGGCCCGCTGGCGCATGCCGCCCGAATACTGGTGCGGAAAATGATCCTTGTGCTTGGCGGCAATTCCCACCAGGTCCAGCAGCTCGATCACCCGCTCATTCACGACCGCCGGAGGCATTTCCGGCACATGCCTGGTTATCGCTTCGGCGATCTGATCGCCCACCGTGCGTACCGGGTTGAGCGCGTTCATCGCTCCCTGGAAGATCATCGAGATCCCGCTCCAGCGCACCTGCTTCATCTTGTCTTCGCTGATCGTGGCAAGGTCCTGGTCCCGGAAGTAGATATGTCCATTGGCGATCTCCCCGGCACCCGGCAGCAGGCGCATCAGGGCCATCATGAGTGTCGTCTTGCCGCAGCCGCTTTCCCCCACCAACCCGAGCATTTCCCCCTCATGAAGCTGGAAGCTGACATTGTGGACGGCCTTCGCCGTTCTGCCATCATTGATGTAATGGATGGATAAGTTCTGCACATCCAAAAGGACGGGTGCATCCGTTTTTACGGTGCGGACAGCCGATTGAGAGTCCGCATCGCTCTGGACCGTGGGCCTTTCCGGCATCAAATGGTGGGCTTCCAGCCTGGGGTTAAGGACCTGCTCGAGCCCATGCCCGAGCAGGGTCAGGCTGAGGACCACCCAGACGATCCCAAAACCGGGTACCACAAGCGCCCACCAGGCGCCTGCACTCATTGCCCCGCGGCTGAATGCATAGTTCAACATCTGTCCCCAGGAGATCACAGACGGGTCGCCAAGACCAATAAAGGACAGCGTCGATTCATACAAAATCGCGTTGGAGATCACCAGGATCGCATTTACCACCAGGATCGGCATCACCATGGGCAAAACATGGCGGCGGATAATGTGGCGATTTCCAGCCCCAATGGCACGCGCCCGCAAGACAAATTTACGCGACTTGACTGCCAGTGTCTGCGAACGGACGATCCTCGATGTGTAGGTCCAGCCGAAAATGCCGATCACCAGGATGATATTGAAGAGGCTCGGCTTGGTCAACGCAACGATGACAATGATCAGGGGCAGGTCCGGGATAACCAGCATGATGTCGGTGAAGCGCATGAGTGTGTTTTCGGTTTTTCCCCCATAAAAGCCGGCACTCAAGCCGATCGTCCCGCCGATGACCAAAGAGATGAAGGATGCAAAGAATCCGACGATCAACGAGATCCGTGCCCCGTAGACAAACTCTGACAGTACATCCCGACCGGCATCGTCTGTGCCCAGGGGGTGTTCCGGACTGGGAGGCTGGTAGACATCCGCTGTGCCAACTCCCTCACTCGATTTGGGATCATAGGGTGCAATCACCGGCGCAAAGACCGCCACCAGAATCACTGCCAGCAGCATGATCAGCCCGACGAAGGCCATGCGATTCTTGCTGAATATCTTCCAGAACCCGCGGACGGGAGAAGATGTAACAGATGCTTTGACTTCCGTCGTTTGCACTGCCATCGCATCAGCCCGTCGTATGCACTCGAGGATCGAGGTAGGAATAGGTCAGGTCTGCCACCAGGTTGGCCACGATCACACTGACCGCGATTAACAGGAAGCCGCCCTGAAGAATGGGAAAATCTCTGCGCACCACAGCTTCATATAGCGCGCCGCCCAGTCCCGGCCAGGAGAATACCGACTCGATTTGGATCACGCCCGCCACGGTATATCCCAGATTGAGGGCAATAATCGTCACCAGCGGCAGCATACCGTTCTTCAAGGCGTGATCTTTCAGGATCTGAAAGGTGCTCAGTCCTTTGGCCTTGGCGGTCAGGATGTAATCCTCGGACAGGATATCCAACAGTCCTGAGCGCATGATGAGCATGTATTCGCCCATGTAGACGATCGTGTACGTCAGGGTCGGCAACAATAAATGCCGGGCTGTATCCCCGATCTGGGTCATCAGCGGGTAACTACTCATCCCTGGCGTCGATTTGCCGCCGATGGGTAAGCCATGATTGCTTCCCCAGAACAGAAGCACGATCCCCAGCCAGAAAGTCGGCACGCTCCAGGCGACCAGGCCTGTGACCAGCGCGCCGTAATCCACGGCGGACCGCGCTTTCCAGGCTGCAAACACACCGAAAGTCACGCCCACCAGGATGGCTAGGATCTGTCCGAAGCCGATCAACAGCACCGTATTCCAGAGTCTTTCCCACAATACATCCGAGACGGGACGGTTATAGTAAAAGGAGACCCCCATGTCACCGCGCAGCAGGTTCCTGACATAGATGAAGAACTGCGTATCCAGCGGATTCACAGCACAGTCCCCAAACTCGACCGGGTTAAGCTTCCTTATGCAGTTGAGGACCGGTTTATCCAATCCGAACCGGGTACGGATCGCGTCGATGGTCTCTTTGGTCAGCCTGGGATCCCGGATCCCCTGGCGCGCAGGATCGCCCGGCAGAACCCGGAACAGGAAGAAGTTCAATACGATGACAAACAGGATCGTAAAGAGGGACCAGCGAGCTTTTTTGAGAATATATCGCCAGCGGTTCAAACGAGGCTCCAAAGCTGGAGAGGCAGAGAACTCTGCCTCTCCTGTTCGATGTTACTTCTGTACCGGCTGAATCACAAGCAGGTTGCTTGGATCTTCCAGCGCGATCTTCGTCTCATTATCCTTCCACCCTGTGAACTTGTCGACCCGGTAGGCTTCCACTGCATTGGCATAATAAGGAATGATGTAGGGCACATCGTCATGGATGATGGCCTGCATCTCATGCACCATCTCGACGCGCTTGGCATGGTCCAGTTCCTTGCCCTGGGCGACGAAAAGCTCATCGTATTTTGGATTCGAATAGCCGGTCTCGTTGTACCCGGTGGGAATCTGATCTGTCGATGGGATGATCAGAAGTGTGTTTGGATCAGGATCTGCGACCCAGCCCCAGAGCATTACATCATAATCCAGGGCAGGACAGCACTTGGCGGTCAGTGCGTCCGTTTCCACGGCCTGCGGCTCGGTCTTGATCCCGATCTTGCTCCAAAACTCTGTGAGAAGATCTGCCACGCGCGGCGCATACGTTTCCGAGGTCGGCCAGTTCAGGCGGAATGTGAGGGATTGCGAGCCGTCGGGCATTTCGCGAATGCCATCCCCGTTCACATCCTTGTAACCGGCGTCATCCAGGATCTGGTTGGCTTTGTCTATGTCAAACTCATAATCCTTGATATCGCTGTTAAACCAATCGCCCATTCCCTTGGGAATGAGGGCGATACCGGGCTCGGCCATGCCCAGCAGGACGACATTGATGATCTTCTGCTTATCCGTGGCATGTGCCAGCGCCAGGCGGACCTGTTTGTCGCGCAATGCAGGGTGTCCCGTACACAGACCGCCATCCGCCGTGGGACAATTGGCCGGGTCGACTACATTGAGAATAATATCGTTGAGATCGGGCGAGAGGGGAGCGCCGATTGCGACCTTGATGTTCTGATCCTGTTTGAGAGATTCAACGCTGGTGGGTGGAACACCCATGATCATATCCACCTGCCCGCTCTTCAGCGCCTGCACCAGCACGTCCGAGCTGGAAAGTACCTGGAAGATAACCTCATCCACTTTGGCCGGGCCCGCATAGTAGTCCTTGTTCGCGCCCAGGCGGATGAATTCATTGGGTTTATTTTCCAGCATCTTGAACGGCCCGCTGCCGATCATTTCGGTGTTTTCGAATGCTGCTGCAGCATCCCCCTCTGCATGATCCTTCCAGATATGTTCCGGGAGGATATACAGGTAGACCAGTTTGCTCTCCATGTTTGGAATCGGCTCGTCCAGTGTGACGACGACAGTCTTGTCATTGGGGGCCTCCACCTTGACGAAGTGATCGGTATAGGAATGGAGTGTAGGAAAATCCTCGTGATTCATCACCAGGTTATAGGTGAAGGCAACATCCTTCGCCGTCAGCGGCTGGCCGTCGTGGAACTTCACTCCATCCCGGATTGAGTATGTATATGTGAGGCCGTCATCCGACCGTTTCACATCCGTGGCCAGGTCCATGGCAAGGCTGCCATCCAAATTCAGGTGATACATGGAGCTATAGGTCAATTCCGAGATGGTATAGGCGGATGCCAGCCAGGCGACGCCGATGTTGAGCGAGTCGGGTCCCTCCGTCCAGCCAATGCGGACTACGGAAGGCTGCTTGGGCGCGGCAGCTCCGCAGGCTGAAATGGCCAGGGAAAGTACAACGAGCAAACCCAGAAGCATGTATTTTGTCTTCATTGCAATCCTCCTCTGTGATGGAAATAAAAAAACTGCATCCCGGCGATTTGCCGGTGATGCAGAGATCACACTCGCGTGGTAAAGCGTCCTATACGTAGGGGCTCAGTCATGTATATTCAATCTCATTTTACTTTAATTTGAAGGGGAGGAGAAGGTAATTCTTCAAAAAATTGAAAATATGGCTATACTTGCGCTGAAAGGGACTTTCATGGAAAACGCCATCAAGCTCAGTGAGAAGTATGAACGCAATGGATGGCCGTCGATCAGGCGACCGGATCTCAAACCGCCCCATGGCTGGAATTTATCCCTGCTCACCTCCCTCGAACGGATCCGCTCTCACGCGCTTTCCCCGGATGGAAAAATGATCGCCTGCATCAAGGACGGCGAATCCCTCTCGGATGTGTTCCTGCTTCCCTCCAAAGGAGGCTGGCTCGCGCGCCTGAGCACAGACCGGCCCCTTGTACCATACTGGGACGATGAAGTCCCTGCCTGGTCGCCAGACAGTCAGTGGATCGCCTTCTGTATCAACGGACATGTCCATCTCGTGCCTTGTGAAGGCGGCCTGCCACACAGGATCACCGACTTCACCGCGGCTGCCAGTAGTCCACGCTTCATGCCCGACTCGCATGGACTGATCGTTACCGTGGAACGGAATGAAACTGACCAGCTTCTGCTCACCGATATCGATGGCTGCTGGCCGCGCGCCCTGACCACCGATACGGCCGGCGATCACTGGGATGCGCGTCCCTCGCCGGATGGAAAATCCATTCTCTGTACCTTACGCCGCTTCGACGATCTGAACCGGCTGGATGTGATCCTGCTTGAAATTGAATCGGGAAAGTCGTTCACTTTATACGGCAAACCATCCACCCGGGCATTCTCTGCCAAATGGTCGCCCG
>JBLMZU010000765.1:0-4226 GCA_050258995.1 Bacteroidota bacterium | reverse complement strand
AAGATGTTGAAGTTTTCGATAATCCGCTCCTTTCGAACGGATTTGGGAATCACGACAACTCCTCTTTGTGTCAGCCAGCGGAGAATCACCTGTGCCACAGTCTTCTTATATTTTTCAGCCAAAGAAAGCAGCAATTCATTTTGGAAAATGTTGTTTTTGCCTTCAGCAAAAGGTCCCCAGGATTCGATGTGAACATTGTTTTCCTGCAGGAATTTTTGTGTCTCAATTTGTTGATGGAAGGGGTGTGTCTCGATCTGGTTTATGGCAGGGACCACTTCGTTATGGATGATCAAATCCATGACCCGGTCTGGTTGAAAGTTGCTGATACCGATCGCTCTCACCCGGCCTTCTTTGAATAGCTCCTCCATCGCCCGCCAGGAGCCATAAACATCTCCAAACGGTTGGTGGATGAGATATAGATCGAGATAATCCAGCTGGAGTCTCTGCAGGGATCTGTCAAATGCCTTCCTTGTTTTTTCATAACCGGCATCCTGAACCCAAAGCTTCGTCGTTACAAAGATATCCTTCCGCGGCACACTGCTTCTTTTGATCGCTTTGCCAACTGCCTCTTCATTAAGATAAGCAGCCGCCGTATCAATTAAACGATAACCAGTCTGCAGAGCTTCAAAGACACATCGCTCACATTCTTCCAAATCAGGGACCTGAAAGACTCCAAACCCCAGGATGGGCATTTCCACGCCGTTATTCAATAAAACATTTTGCATGATCGATCCTTCCTTTTCCGTGGCAGAGGTCTACGCAGACGGGCGTAGACGACCAAAACGCCTGGCAGCGATGACTCCGCCATCGATAAGCAAATCGCTGCCGGTGATAAAGCCAGCCTCCGGTCCAAGAAGATACGCGGCCGCGGATGCGACTTCTTCCGGTGTTCCCACCCGCCTGGCGACAGAGCCTTCGATCATTGCCCGGTAGGCCGGCCCGACCGGGGAGGACATTTCATGCTCAGCCAGTGGAGTCAGGATGATGCCTGGACTAATGGAATTGAGGCGGGCCCCCCTTTCCCCCCAGCAAATGCTTTCCGCCTGGACACGAAGATGATTTGCCCGTTTTGAGATCCCATACGCTGTCCCGGAGTCGGGGATGGAGGCAGGCTGCAAAAATGGCAGCTGCATCAGATCATCGGCGGGAGTACTGCCGAGGGCTTTGTCCTGCTCCTGTGGGAGAGGCGGCGGCATGTAACCTGCCATGCTCGAGATAACGACCCCTGCTCCTCCAGGGGCAACCACGTGGCCGAATTCCTCCAGAACGAGGGCCGTGCCAAGTAGATCAACTGCCAGGATTCTCTGGGGCGGCGCCATGTTCGGTGATAAACCTGCGGTATGAACGACCTCCATAACATCACCCACTTTAGCTGCAGCATTTGCCAGCGCATGCACCGAATCTCGCAAGGACACATCGACAAGCTGGGTGATGACATTGTATCCAGCCGCCTGCAACCCCTTGGCAGCGGATTCGAGTATGCTCTCATCGAAGTCGGCTAATAGAACCGTTTTTCCAGCGCCCTGGCGGCGAGCAATCGACTGTCCAATTCCTCCGGCGCCGATGATGACCAAAACATTTGTGTTCATTTCACCTTCCCTGTAGGATGCCAACTCCCCACTGAGATGTACCATGACAATACCCGAGAAGTGTTTCTAATTCCCGGGCTAATACCGATCGCCAACCACCGTGATCTGGGACATGGCGTCTTCGATCTCATGCAGATCTTCGGGCGACAATTGAATACTCACTGCGCCATTGTTTTCATCCAGGCGCTCCAGTTTGCGCGATCCCGGGATGGGAACGATCCAGGGGTTTTGGGCCAGCAGCCAGGCCAGCGCGATCTGGGCCGGGGTGGCTCCCTTCTGCTTCCCGATATTCTCCAGCAAATCGATCACGACCCGGTTGGCTTTGATCGCTTCCTGTGTAAAGCGCGGATTGCGGTTGCGGATGTCGGTGCTGTCGAAGGTCGTATTCTCGTCAACCTTGCCGGTCAGATAGCCTCTTCCGAGTGGGCTGTAAGGCACAAGTCCAATCCCAAGTTCCTCCAGGGTCGGCAGGATGGTGTCCTCGATATTTCTCCACCAGATCGAGTATTCACTCTGCAACGCGGTGACCGGCTGCACGGCGTGCGCGCGGCGGATCTGGTCTGCATTGGCTTCGGAAAGCCCGAAGTGCCTGACCTTGCCTGCCTGGATCAAATCCTTCACCGCGCCGGCCACATCTTCCATGGGCACGTTTGGGTCGGGCCGGTGTTGGTAGAACAGGTCGATCACCTCGACCCGCAGACGCTTGAGGGAAGCATCCGCCACCCGCTTGATCTGTTCCGGGCGGCTGTCCATTCCCTGGGTCGGGTGCGGTCCTTTTTCGCCGTGTTTCCAGCCGAATTTGGTTGCGATCACCACCTGCCCCTTGAACGGCTCCAGTGCTTCACCCACCAGTTCCTCATTCGTGAACGGACCATAGACTTCGGCGGTGTCGAAGAATGTGACGCCGCGTTCGACGGCCTTGTGCAGGAAATCTATCATCTCCTGTTTGTCGGTGGGTTTATCGCCAAAGCTCATACGCATGCAGCCCAGTCCCATGGCTGAGACTTCCAGCCCGCTATTTCCAAGTTTTCTCTTTTGCATTTTTCAGTCTCCTGTATTTTGTAAACGAATGACTTTGGAGATTGTCTTCAATCCCCAGCCATAACTTCTTCTTCCTGCACAATTTGCTTTTCTCTTTTCAGGACAGCCTTTTCATAGACTTCAATTTTGTGATTCAGAATGTCCAGCGTCTTTTGCATTTCATTCATTCTTTCGACAAGAAGTTTTCGCTGCTCGACGAGGATCTCTTTTCTGGCATCAATGGTCTTGTCCCCCTCCTGGACCAGTGCCACATAATCGATCAGAACTTCCACGGGAAGACCCGCACTTCGCATGCACTTAATGAATTCGACCCGCCGCAAATCGAGCTCGTTATAATCCCGGATGCCGCTACCATTTCGATTGACAGTTGGGATCAGCCCCACGCGCTCATAATAGCGCAGCGTATCTGTCGAAAGACCATACTGTTCGCTCACTTCAGCAATTTTCATATTTCACCTCGAACAAGAGTCTAACACCTGGAGTCGACTCCAAGTCAAGGGTTGCTTTATGAGAAGTTTTTTAGTCGATGGAATGTGAAACAAAAGGACCTCATCAAATGTGATCGGCAGGGATGAGGAAACGATTGGAATGCAGGATCAGGGACTTACGGGCGTACTGTCAGGTTTGGTCAACGCACAGCGGAAGCCGATGAAGTCCATCCAGCTGTCCCCGTTAAGATGTGAACGGATTGCTGATCGAACATGAAGAAGATCGTCGCCCCATGAGCCGCCGCGGATGATCTTATCCTGTCCCGAATCAGGACCGGCCGGGTTCGTCAGAGTGCGCGGGCCATACGGGGCAAACGAATCCGCCACCCATTCGTAGAGGTTGACACCCGGCTATCGTTTCTGCTATGCTGGATGAGAAATCAGATGTCAAGTAAGCGAGAGAATTATGTCTGAATATTTACAAATCTGCAGCAATGGACAAATCACACTGCCAGCTCACACACGACGCAAGGCAAAGCTGAAAGAGGGGGATTTGCTAGAGGTTTTGGTAGAGGATGATGGTTCCATTCGTCTGGTTCCCAAATTGCCGGAAGATCGTGCTCTGGCAGAAAAACATCATCTTGTCGACATTAATTGGGCGGTCCAACAAAAAGGCAAAAAGAAATGACCTGAGTTGTCATATGCGACACAGGTCCGCTCTTGCACTTAAATGTGTTCCAGGAAAGTGATGTATCTGGTCTAAAGTAGAATCCATCCCCAATAGCCGATAGAGGCGAAGATGGCAATCCCTAAAATCACCGAAAGCATGATCCGCGCCGGGGCAGCACCCGAAAGTTTTCGTCGCGGCGAAGAATATTATCGGGAAGGCGCGATTTCGAATACTGCCATCCGGGGCAGCCTATTGAGCGGGGAGTGCGCTGGGACCTACGCCCCTTACTACCGGGTGCAGGTGGCACTGGACGAGGCAGGAATTGCAGAGACATCCTGCACGTGTCTCTACGAAGGCGTCGGCTACTGCAAGCACATTGTTGCCCTGCTGCTCGCCTATGTACACCACCCAAAAGCCTTTGTGGTGCGTAAAGCGCCAGCGGACTTACTGGCTGACCTGGGTCAGGACGATCTCATTGCCATTCTCACCAAATTGATA
>JBLMZU010000764.1:0-7281 GCA_050258995.1 Bacteroidota bacterium | reverse complement strand
CCCCAAAGCAGCAAACATGCGGATTTTGCGTGTCACCTCTTCTGGGGACTCGGCTACGAACTGGTTTTCAGGGATTGAAAATGATATTTGCATGATACTACTCAACTTTCTTTGCACAATATCTATTAAGTCTTATTCCCTTATTATACTGCCATGCCGAAAATGTCCTATCAAGGATGGTTGTTTTAAATCATGTTTGTTATCAGATGAACCAAGAAATTGATAGTCTGCTGTTCCAATTCAGCAGAGAGGTCAGAAAACTCACTTTCCCACTCAGGAGCCTGGCTGTAAAATGAATCGTAGCAAGCAGGGCAGTGAGACCTCTTTTCGATATACGAGTGCATATACTGGGGATCACATCCACCCATGGAGTCACATGCGGATTGAGATGCAAATTTGGAGGTTGGTCCCCAAACACGGGGTGTGAGCCCTTTGAGGCCCGCGCCCCGGATTTGGGGAATGCTTACTGAACTGCGTGATTTGATGAAATCGTAATGAGGTTTATTTCCAAATCTTTGCCAGCTCCTGCAATGATCGGTAGTACGGCTCGATGCTGGGAATGTAATGTGCCTCATTTTTCGCATGCGGTCCCACACCGGACTGGCCCCAGACGACCGCCTGTCCGCCGGGGGCAAAGCGGGCACTCGTGCCGGGAAGTTTCTTACCGATCCGCGGCTCGCTCTCCCCGGCCTGTTTCACGGCTTCGATCAGGGCTTGCAAAGCTGGATTCTCAGGGTCGCAGGCTACGCCGTTTTCCATCACGTTCATGCACAACTCAAGCCCGTTGGCAGAGCAGTACTCTTCAACCTTCGACTTTAACCCTTCCACATCATCCTGAGGAATGGGCCTGATCTCCACGCCCAGGATCCCCTCCCCCGCGGTGATATTGTAGACGCCCGGCGTGCCAACATTGATGAACGGAAATTTGGCCTGCGACTGCCAGCCATCGAGGGATTTCAAGGTGAGATGCCCGGCAAAGATCTCACTCAGGGCGGAGCGGGCGGCGATCAGTTTCTCGCTCAGGTCGCCTGTGCCTGCCACGCCGCTGTGGCCCTTTGCGCCGCGGGCGACCAGGTCGAAGCGCATCACGCCGCGGTTCTCCACGCAGATCTCGCCGAAGAGCTCGTTGCCTTTTTCCCCGGTCCGCTCGCCAGCGATGAAGAGGGCGGGTTGATAGATTTCCGAAGTCTTAGAGACATCGGAAGTCTCGGCCAGAGCCTTTAACACATGCGGCGTGCCCCAGGCTTCCGCTTCCCCATTCTCTTCGTTGCCCACCAGCATCAAAGAAATACCGGGGAAGGGCTTTCCTGTTTTCATCATATCCTTCATCCACACCAGATAGGTGGCAACGACCGTTTTCATATCCGCCGCACCGCGACCAAAAAGGTAGTCGCCCTCAACGCGCGGGGTGAACTGCGAATCATCCGGCTCCGGCTCTACGACATCGAAATGCCCGGTTAACAGAATCGGTGATCTTCGACCGTCGACCTTCGACTTCGGAAACTCAGCATATACGGCCGGATACTTCCCATCGAAGTACTTCACTGCCAGCCCGGCATTGCGAAGATAGTCGTCAACGAGCGAGCCGGCGCGGTGGACCTCCTCCAGTCGTTCGTTGGGCGAGGCGGTTACGCTAGGGATGCGGATGAGCTGCTGGGCGAGGTCGAGGATTTCGGCGGTCTTGTTGGGATAGGAAGTTTCGATCATGGCATGGGTCCTTGGGCGGAATTGGATGGGGGCGTTTTGGAGCTGGCGGGCGGTGTCACGGCCGCGCTGCAGGAATTCGGCGAGCTTGGATGAGTCGGGCCCCAAGGCAGCATAGTCCGATGCGACGCGCTCCACGTCTGCTTTGATCATGGCTTCGTGCTCGAAGAAGAGCTCCTTCAGGACGCTGATGGGGACTTCATCGTTTTCTCCCAGCTCCATCTGCAGGCGGGCCCGGATCTTCTCGGCGGTGTTGCGTCCGCCATCGGCCATCTCGACCAGCGGGTTCAGGTCTTCCCACAGGTTGAGAGCCTCGGCCAGGGGCTTGATCTCGTTCAACGTCCATTTGAGGAAGGAACGGACGGTAATGGGCTTGCCGGTCAGCGGGTTCTCGATCTCGGCCCGCAGGCCGTACTGTGCGGCCAGGTGCTCGCCGGTGCGGGCACGGGTGATGTCTTCACGGTCGTAGCGGAAGCTGCGCGCAAAGGTCGGGTCGGAGTAGATGCGCAGGAGCAGCAGGTGCTTGAAGGTCAGGTTGGCAATATCCAGGTCGAGGCTGTGGCCGCCTTCGTCGGTGCGGACCTCGACGCGGCCCATCGGCAGGTTGATGCGGGCCATCAGGTTCTGCTTTTCGATCTGCTGGGCCATCTCCTCAGGCGGGGTCGCCTCTCCGGCGGCGAACAGGCCGCGGGCGTAGAGCGAGGCGAGCTGGTCGCTGGTCGTGGAGATGATGCGCTCGACCGGCTCGGCAAAGCTGCGGGCGCGGATCGGCGTCCAGTTGTTGTTCCCGAAGCGGACGCCGCGGCGCACGAGGTCATAGGAGATCTGCAGGTAATCGTTATAGGAACGGTAGAGATCGGGCAGGTCAATGGACGGCGGGTTCGGGAAGGTCAGGTTGCGGATCGAGTCGAACCCGGTCAGGGCCACCACGGCGCGTCCACCACGGACCTGGGCCTGCATCGGCGTGGAAGCGGTGGTGGCGATAAAGAGCGAGGCAAAGGCACGCAGCAGGCGGGTCGCCGTAATATAGAACTCGGACTTGTACTCATCCAGATGCTGGTCGCCGCGCTCGCTGGGAGATAGATGCATGAAGTCCCAGGCGAAGAGCGGATCGGGCAGGGACATGTTGGTGTGGATGCCGGTCGTGGCGAGGGTGGCGCCGTACAGGTCCACGCATTTCTCAAGATAGCGCCGCTTGGCGAGTCCCCAATTGCCCGGGATGGAATCGTGGCCGATGTCCGTCAGGAAGAGCAGGTTGCCGTGCCAGTAGTGCAGCCGCTCGCCGAAGTTGGTCCCCGCCCGGTGCAGGGCGTTGATCAGGGTTGCCTCCTGCAGGCGCGCTTCGTAGATCGCCCCGCGCGGACTATAGTAGGGACGTGTGGCCCACTCAATCATCCAGTGAAAGACTTCCAGCTGGCTGAACTGCGCCTGCCAGGTAGGGACGCACTCGGCCCGCAGGTAGTCCACAAAGGAGTGCTGGCTGGGGCCCGCGCCGACGGTCAGGAGCGGACGCAAACCTTCATCGAGCAGGTTCCACTCCTGTTCGAAACCATTGAGCCCGCCGGAGGGCTTTTCCTGGATGGCCTGTTCCACGGCGAGGAGATATTTATCGGCGAATAGTTGGGGCA
Source organism: Bacteroidota bacterium (assembly GCA_050258995.1). Lineage (GTDB taxonomy): Bacteria > Chloroflexota > Anaerolineae > Anaerolineales > Villigracilaceae > Defluviilinea. The sequence continues at coordinate 3,949 of JBLMZU010000764.1, read as the reverse complement.
TGGGCGGTAGTCCTATAGATGAAGCAAGTGGGCGTGAGGCGAGGAAAGATGAAAGAAAGCTTTCTTCCATCTTTCCTCTCTCATCTTCCTTTATTTCAACGAATTCAAGCCTTCGATCAGCCGGCTGAAGGCGCCCTCGGTCCGTTCGACCGGGGTGGCGTAGGAGAAGCGGATCCAGTCGCCGCCAAAGGGGGAGAAGAACGCGCCGGGAACGACGGCGACGCCGTAGTTTTCGGCGAGGTACTGGCCGAGAGGCTCGGTATCGGCCCAGCCCCTGGCTTTGATGAACTCACCCACGTTGGCGAACGCATAGTAACCTTTGCCAATAATGTGCTGCATCCCGCTTTCGGCAAGCAGTTTCTTCAGGACGATGCGGCTGGCGTTGGTCGGCTCGATGATAGTTTTAGCAGCTTCGCCAAATCCCATCTCGTAGGCGGCCATCGCAACGGCCAGCGAGAAGAAGGAGGGGATCACGCCATGCGAGGCGCGGGCGGTGATGAACTTGATCACACTCTCGTCTGCCATCAAATGGCAGTTGCGGATGTTGGAGCCGCCCATCGACTTGGTGATGCCGTCCAGGAACATGATCCGCTTGCGCTCGTCGGGGGTGAAGAACTTGAGGAAGGAGTTCAGATCCATGAGCGCTTCGTCGGTGACGTAGTGGTACATCCAGTCGAAGAGGACGAAGGCCACACCCGAGTCAAGTGCGCACTTGGCGAGGGACACCTGCTTTTCGACGGGGATGGTCAGGCCGGTGGGGTTGTCGGGATTGGTGATCACCAGCCCGGCCAGCTTGCGGCCTTTGGAGTCGGCAAACCGGACGCTCTCCTGGATCGCGTCTTCCGAATAGGCCCAGCCCTGGGCAGGATCGCCCGGCGCCCAGAGCACATTGGCGCCGACACCGTATGGCCCCCAGTTATAGGAGATCCACGGGACACGCGAGACCATGATCAGGTCGCCCTGGCGTCCATGACCGAGCGCCATCATCGCCTGGTAGGCTTTGATCAGTCCATCCCGCCCACCGGCGGTGGCAAGCACATTGGCCGGGCCCCAACCGGAGGATGAATCCAGTTTCCAGTACTGCTCGATCACGGACTTGCGGTAGGCATCCGTGCCGAAGGGCATATCGTAGGCAGTCCCATGCTCGAGCTGGAGCTGGAGCGCACGCTCCAGGATCGGTTTCGGCGTCCCAGGCAGGGAGGCACCGCCGTCGCCCTGGGAGGCATCGAAGATCTTCCCACCCGGATTTTTCTCCTGGTAGACCTTCAGAGACTTGTTGATGAGGAACATGCGTGAGGGCGGAATGTCCATCATCTGCTTGAGATGATCACTGACCGGGACGAGGTTTTTCTCGTCAACGGCAAAGACAGGTGTGGTGTTCGAGACTGGCATGATGATTTCTCCTTGACCCCCACCCGCCTGCCCGAAGGACGGAGGGGATAAAAATAACGCCCCGAGGGTCTCGGGGCGTTTGGTGTACCTATGCTTTATGAACCTTTCGCTGTTCACCATCTGGCAACCACCAACGCCCCGCCACCCGGCGAGTGACAGTATTATTATCGTTGGTGTTGCTACGAAGGCTGAACATTGGGCGCAAGGATACCACCGTGAAAGATGTGCGTCAAGCAGGGATTTGATGATCGCTGCGTTCGCCGGTTTGGACGTATGCCATCAGATGGCGTTTCTTCCTGGTGAATCACTGAGACTGGCAGAGAGGTGGATGCCAGAAGCTCACTTCCCCCTGAAAAAGCTGCGGCACTTATTCGGCAACCGGCACATTCATTTCCACTTTCACATCCCGGCGCAGGAAGAGCAGATAGCCGATCAGCCTTAACCCGGCGCTCAATAACAAAGCCTCTCCGAATCCAATGGTCGTGGCCAGCCAGGCTCCCAGGAGTGGTGCCACGATCGTGGACATATACTGCAGGGACTGTGCCAGCGACACGAAGGTCGCGCTGTATTCGGCAGGGACAGTCTTCATCAGCTCGTCGAAGAAGACCAGGTCGAGACCGCCCTGGAAGAAGCCGGCGATCCCGGCGTAGACGATGATCAGCTCCACCTGCGGTGTCAGCGCGCTCAGAGCCGGATAGAGGACCATGCCCAGCGTCGTCGCCAGCAGGACAAATCGTCCGCCGCGCAGGCGGGAGATACGCGGCCAGAAGTAATAGCCCGCCAGCATGACGATGGTCATTGTCATCGTGATCGTGCCGATCTGCGCATCACTGGCGCCCACCTGGCGCACCAGGAACAGGGGCATGACCGCCGTGCCGAGCGAGATGGCGGAAAAATATACAAAGCGCTTGGACACGAACGACACAAATGCCGGATTGGCGCGCAGGATATTCAGGTAGTTCTGAACGCCCTGCCGCGCGCCGCTGCTCTCTGCCAGGGGCGGCGGGGCGGAGTCCGGGACCTGGATCTTTCTCGAAAAGTAATAACTGAAAAAGCCGCCCATCGAAAGGACCAGGAACATGATCGAATAGTTATACGGAAAGACGATCAGGTCGATCAGGCGCGTGACGATAAAGGTCCCGATCACACCCGTCAGGCCAAAGATCATCCAGCGGCGGCTGAGCAGATCATAGCGGCCCTTCGGTCCGGCAACGGCGTTCATCACCACCGAGAAGGCGACGGATAGGGCCGTCTGTGGAAGCGTGGCAAATGCCCAGATGGCGAGCGTTGCCACGATGACGAACTGCCCGGAAACGTCCCCGGAGACTGTCAGGGTGAGGATGCCGGTCATGGCATAACACAGGATCACCATCAGGCGGGACAGGCTGTACCAGGGAACGATATTGGTGCGTGTCTGCAGGAAGCGTCCCACAAAGAGCGCCAGGACCAGCCCGGTCATGCCCGGCATGGAGGAGAGCAGCCCTACCTGGAAATTTGTAGCGCCCAAACGGGTGAGAAAGACCGGCAGAAATGGGGCGGCCACATTCGAAATGCTGACCCCCACGGCGTCGATCTGTACGTATCTGAAGTTGAGTTTCTGGAGTGGTAGGTTGTGCCCGGTCGCTTCAGTGTGCATGGCGGCAGGGATTATAACGCTCGCAGGGTAAAATCCATTCCATGATCGAAATCCGCCCCCTTAAACAGGACGAATGGATGACCGCCAGGCGGGTCGTCTATCGCGTCGCTTATGTCATTTTCGGCGGCACCCGACCGCTGGAAGAGTTCATCGCCTACCACGAATCGATCCACGAGCTGAAGGACATGGACGATATCCATAAGAATTATTTCGAGAACGGCGGGACCTTTCTCGGCATGTTCAAGGACGGGGAAATGATCTGCACCGGTGCCCTGCGCCGAATGGACGATGAGACCTGCGAGCTCAAGCGGCTCTGGCTGCTGGACGAATATCATCGGCAGGGTCTTGGCTATCGCATGCTGCAGGAGTTGTTTGCCATTGCAAAAGGCATGGGATACGACCGGATCCGGCTGGAGACGGATCCGGTCGCACAGAGCCGGGCGCTGGCATTTTACAGGCAGGTTGGATTTTACGAGATCCCCAGTTATTCCGATCGGGGAGACGAGCAGGCCATGGAGATGCGGTTACGGTAGGGGCGGTTCATGAACCACCCCTACCGTAACCGCCCGTACGCACCGCCCGCAACCAGCCGGGGAGCTGCTCGAAGAGGGTTTTCATGATTTCCCGGGTCTTGGCATGGAATACATCCAGGTTGTGATAGGCATCGCTGCCCTGCGAATGGACGACGTCGCTGACCCCGCGCAGGATCAGCAGGCGGGTATGATTCTTCTGCGCCACCCAGGCCATGGCAGCCGATTCCCAGTCCGCGGCGATGGCGCCTTTCTCTTTCAGGAGCGGGATCTTTTCCGGGAGCAGATCGCTGTCGGCGGAAGCCAGGGTGCCGCGCCGGACAGGATAAGGCAGGGGGTCAGCCAGCCAGCTGAGGTCCAGGGTGGAGGCATAATGGGGGGAAACGTCAGC
>JBLMZU010000763.1:0-5574 GCA_050258995.1 Bacteroidota bacterium | reverse complement strand
AGTGCAGCGATTCCCGTTCCGGATCCCCCACCGGTGACCGAAACGCTGACATCCGGGTGTTCGCTTTGATATTTTTCAGCCCAGGCGAGGGCCAGGTTGACGATCGTATCCGAGCCTTTGTTGTCGATAGAGTAGGCAGATTTTTGGGAATTGGTTTCCGCCCTGTTCGAAAAACAGGCCGACAGCATAAAGGAAGAAAGAATAATGAGGGATATAAGCCGGTTCATCGGGCTGATTATAAGGCATTTGTCATTCTGTTGACCCCCGAGGTGACAGTGAAATGACATATATCATCTGGCAGACTGGCGTGATTGTTATAAGATTCTCTTATCTGTACAATTTTTCCGGGGAGGGAACATGATCGGTTTTTTGCAAATTTTGGGTGGGCTGGCTCTATTTATGTATGGGGTCAGGATGCTCAGCTCGGGGATGGAAAAACTGACGGGAGATCAAATTCAAAAATGGCTGGATCGGATGACCCGTGGGCCTGTCCGCAGCCTGATCTTTGGGACAGTTGCGACAGCCTTGATCCACAGCAGCGGCCTGTTGATGGTGACTATGATCGGCCTGGTCAATGCCAGCCTGATGACCGTCGAGCAGACGATCGGGGTGATCATCGGCCAGGAGATCGGCACAACCCTGACGGCCCAGATCGTTGCTTTCAACATTGGCAATTTCAACATGCTGTTCGTCGTGCTGGGGGTGGTCCTGTTCGAATTTTTTGAGCATCGTGACTGGAAAAAATACGGAGAGATCTGCTTCGGTATCGGGATCGTTTTCCTTGGAATGACCCTCATGTCCGGTGCGCTGAAGGATCTGATCCTGTTTCCCTGGGTGTCGAACGGCCTGGTGGTCATGGGACAGTATCCCCTGGCAGCCATGCTGGCAGGCTTGATCGTGACCTCGGTCGTCCAAAGCAGCACGGCGGTGACCAGCATTGCAGTTGCGATGGGGATGAGTCAGGTGATCACCCTCGATGGGGCAGTCGGAATCATATTGGGTGCCAACATCGGCTCCTGCGTGACAGGCTTTATTGCTTCATTTCCCCTTTCACGGCCCGCCCGCCAGGTCTCCATGGCGCAGATTTTCATTAATGTGGTCGGTGTGCTGTTGTTTATCCCATTCATTCACCAGTATGCCGACCTGGTCAGCCGCACTTCCCCTTCTCTGGCCCGCCAGATCGCCAACGCACATACCATCTTCAATATTATTGTCAGCCTGTTCATGCTTCCGTTTGTCAGGCAGATTGCCTGGGTGGCAGATAAACTTGTGCCTGCTGAAAGGAAAAAGGAGGAGGAGAAAACCACTACTTTTATTGATGACATGCAGCAGAGCGTCCCGGCCGTTGCATTGAACGAGGCCAGCCGGGAGCTGGTTCACGTCGGTGGGATTACCGCCAATATGCTCGATGAAAGCTGCCAGGCGCTGCTTTAAAAAAACGCCGAGATGGCCGACCATGTTCTCGAGCAGGAGGATCAGCTGGTGGACCCGATCTGCAAAAAACTGGGAGACTTTGTCAACCGGCTATTCCAGGAGGATTTAAGTATTACGCAGCAAAAACGCTGCCTTCAGATCAAAAATCTGTTAATTGACATAGAACGCGTAGCCGACATGTCCGAGGATATTGCCCAGTTTGCGATCGAACGCATCAGAAATAATGTCCCTTTCAGCTCCCAGGCAATCGAAGAGCTGAGCTGCCTTTGGAGACATACATACTGCACGTTTACATCGGCGGTCAAAGCATTTGAGCAAAATGACAAGCTGCTGGCCAAACAGGTTTGTGAGATGGAAAGCGAGTTTGACATCCTCTACTGGCAGACCCGGCAGCGGCATATTGAGCGTTTGGACATGGGTGTATGCACCCCGGAGGCGAACGTGATCTTTACCGAAGCCCTGCGAAACCTGGAACGAATCAGTGACCATGCCGACAACCTGGGAGTCAGCGTGATGAGGGCATGACCGCTGCGAAGACTGCAATGATAAAATATAACCATGAATGAACCCCAATCCGTCTTTTCCGTTCAGCATCTTGATTTTTATTATGGGATCAAGAAAGCTCTAAACGACATTAACCTGGAGATCATGCCGCGCCGGGTCACGGCCTTGATCGGCCCTTCCGGGTGCGGGAAATCCACGTTCCTGCGCTGTCTGAATCGCATGAACGATACGATCAACGACACCCGCGTGGAAGGAAAAATTCTGCTGAATGGAAAGGATATCTACGAACCCGACATGGACGTTGTCAACCTGCGGCAGCGGGTGGGCATGGTGTTCCAGAAGCCGAACCCATTCCCCCAATCCATTTATGACAATGTGGCATTTGGCCCCCGCATTCTGGGCATGAAGGTAAGGATGGACGAGGTAGTGGAGATGTCCCTGCGCCGGGCAGCCCTGTGGGATGAGGTCAAGGATGATTTAAAGTCGGATGCCCTGGGTCTCTCCCTCGGCCAGCAGCAGAGGCTATGCATTGCCCGCGTCATCGCTGTCCAGCCGGAGGTGATCCTGATGGATGAGTCCACCTCAGCCCTCGATCCGATCGCCACTCTGCGCGTGGAGGAATTGATCGCCGAGCTGAAAAAGGATTACACGATCGTGATCGTGACACACAATATGCAGCAGGCCGCCCGGGTCTCCGATCAGACCGGCCTGTTCTGGCTGGGGGAGCTGGTGGAGATTTCTCCGACCCAGACCATTTTCACCCGGCCCAAAGAGGAACTAACAGAAGCCTATATCACAGGCAAAATGGGATAGTACAAGATATGAAAATCCGCCGATCCACTCGGCGGATTTTTTTCCTTACTGATCCTGTTGTTTCTTCTGCTGCTTCCAGAATTCGTCGTCGCTGGATTTGACTTCGGTCAGTTCGCCGGTGGCGATGAAGATCGTCCGCTCGCAGATGTTCGTCACCCGGTCGGCAAACCTTTCCAGGTTGTGCGCCACCCAGAGCAGCCAGTTGGCCCGCTCGATGTTCTTGGGATCGGCGATGATAAATGTCATCAGCTCGCGGTAGATCTGGTTGTAGAGCGCATCCACCTCGTCATCTTCGACGGGAAGTTTTTGAGATGCCTCCACATCTTCGTTGACAAAGGCGGTGAGGGCGCGGTGCAGCATATCCACGCCTTTTTGAGCCATGCGCGGCACATCGATCAGCGGCTTGAGGAGCTGAGTGTCTCCCATCCTCAAATTGATATTGGAGATGCCCTTGGCATAGTCGCCCATGCGTTCGAGTTCTGAGATGATCTCCATGGTGGAGGCGAGCAGCCGCAAGTCATGTGCCATCGGCTGTTGTGTAGCGATCAGGATCATCAGGTGATTTTCGATCTCAAAGCGTTTCTTGTTGATCTCATTATCTGCCTGGAACAATTCTTCAGCGGCCTTGATATCGCGCTTTCTCAGGGCTTCTACAGAATCCAGAAGTGCTTTCTCAACCATGCTGCCCAAGATCAGAACATCGTCCTTGACCTGCTGAATCTCAGATTCGAAAGTTTTCCTTACCATATCACCTCTTTGTTGTTTTCAATGATTATTATACCCACTAACCGAAGCGCCCGGTGACATAATCTTCCGTTCGCTTGTCCCTGGGCATGGTAAAGATCTTCTTCGTATCGCCGAATTCGATCACTGTTCCAGAACGTTCACCATTACCGGAGAGCATCATCATAGCAGTGTAATCGGAGACACGGGCAGCCTGCTGCATGTTATGGGTGACGATCACAATCGTATATTCCTTTTTAAGCTCCTGCATCAGCTCCTCGATCTTGAGCGTCGCAATGGGATCCAGGGCGGAGGCGGGCTCGTCCATCAGGATGACCTCCGGCTCCACGGCCAGCGCCCGGGCAATGCATAGACGCTGCTGCTGTCCGCCTGAGATCGATAGTCCGGACTGGTGGATCTTGTTTTTGACCTCCTCCCAGAGCGCTGCCTGTTTCAAGGCTTTTTCAACGATGTCATCCAGGTCACGCTTGCGGCGAATGCCATACAGACGCGGGCCATAGGAGACATTGTCATAAATGCTCTTGGGAAATGGATTGGGCCGCTGGAAGACCATGCCCACCCGGCGGCGGACATCCACCACGTCCACGCCTGGTGTATTGATGTTTTGTCCATCCAGAATGATCTCTCCTTCGACGCGCGCGCCGGGTGTGAGGTCATTCATTCGATTCAAGGAGCGTAATAGCGTGGACTTTCCGCAGCCCGATGGGCCGATAATGGCGGTGATCTTGTTCTCCTGGACGTTGATGTTGATATCTTTTACAGCATGAAATTTGCCGTAAAAAACAGATAGATTTTTGATCTCCATCTTGTTTCTGGAGATGGTTGTTTCTTTTTCGGGGGTGTCTAATTCAATTTTGGTAACCATGGTTTTATCCCTGCAAACGTCGTTTGCGGACTTCTATCCAAACTCGAGTCAAAATATTAACCAGCAGAAGCACGATCATCAAAACCAGGGCCGCCGCCCAGGACTGCTGGATCCGTTCCGGGTAAGGCTGCTGCGAGTATTTCCACAATGTCAGAGGCAGCGAGTCCATGGGCTGGTCGATGATTCGTTCGAAGACCTGGAAAAATCCCTGTTTTTGGGCAACACCGCTTGTGACAATCTGGACAGCGTTGTACCTTTCATTTCCCAGTGCAGTGAACAACAGGGGGGCGGTTTCACCGGCTGCTCTTGCAACAGCAAGCAGGAAGCCGGTGACGATCCCGTCCAGGGCCGCCGGAAAGATCACGCGCAGGGATGTTTTCCATTCCGGCGCGCCCAGGCCGAGGGATGCCTCCCGCAGCGAATGAGGCACCAGCTTGAGCATCTCCTCGGTCGTGCGGATGATCGTGGGCAGCATCAGGATCGCCATGGCGATCGCCCCGGCCAGGCCCGAGTAATGTCCCATGGGCTTCACGATCACGGCATAAGCGAAGAGGCCAATCACAACCGAAGGAGTACCTGCCAGCACGTCCGTGCTAAAGCGCAGCGCAGTGCCAAGCGGTGTATTGGGATAGTTCGCCGCATAAAAGGCAGCCAGCACCGCTGGCGGGATGGCGATCAAGGCTGCCAGCCCGGAAATGATCAGTGTGCCCTGGATGGCATTCAGCACCCCGCCTCCCTCCATTCCAAGGGGACGAGGCAGGTTGATGAAGAAATCCAGGTTGATGTATTGAGCGCCCTTGTAAATGACATACCCGACGATCCAAAACAGGGGAATGAGCGCTAGGAGGGTCATAAACCCTGTAAGGGCGAGCATGATGCCATTGACTGTCTTGCGGCGGGATGTCATCTGCTTCTGATTTTTCTCGATCAGCTGCTGGAACCGGGAGGAAGTGATGGCAGTCATGCGCGTACCTCCTGCGGCGTCTTACGCGCCACACTCCATACTAATAGACGGGCCAGTACGTTCAGAATGAGGGTGATGAAGAAAAGGATCAACCCGATCTCGATCAGCGCCTGGGTATGCAGCGGCGTGACCGCTTCGGCGAACTCGTTGGCAATGATGCTTGCCATCGTATATCCGGGCCTTAATAAGGAGGCACTGCCTTCGATCGAATTACCGATCACCATGGTGACTGCCATGGTTTCCCCCAATG
>JBLMZU010000762.1:0-13399 GCA_050258995.1 Bacteroidota bacterium | reverse complement strand
GTCCCTGTCCGGGGAGGCGGCATCCTTCCTGCTGGTCCGCGCCAAAAGTGTTTTTACACGCGCCTGGAGCTCCGAAGGGTGCGTGGGCTTTGTCAAAAAATCGCTGGCTCCCGCGTCAAACCCGGCTACCTTGTCGTCGAGCTGGGTTTTGGCGGTAAACATCAAAATGGGAGTGTCCACCGTGGATGAGTTGCGCCTCAGGCGCCGTGTGACTTCGTATCCATCCATGTCGGGCATCATGACATCGAGCAGGATCAAATCCGGGGCTTCTTCCAGGGCCTTGTCCAGGCCCTGTTGGCCGTTGGTGGCAGCGCTGATCTGATAGCCCTGTCGCTGGAGCATCAGGCCAACCAGACGTAGAGTGTCCAGGTCGTCGTCGATGATCAGGATTTTTTCACTCATAAGAAATATTCCTTAAAAATGGCTATTGACAGTCTAGCATAAAGCGGTGCCCAGGGCAAGCCGGAGGGCTTCTCTGCAAGTATGCTATAATGTAAGGGAAGCTAGGCATAGTCCTTCTATATATGTGGGACATGTCCCCGCTCTTTGGGGATGACAGGCTTCGACGGGAGAGGCTGGTCCCGGAATGCGAGCCGAGAGGCGCCGAACTCGATAACTCAGCGCAAAAAATCAAGTGCCAATCGCACTTCCTACGCTGCTATGCCCCTCGCTGCATAAGCGATCGACTAACAGCTGGCGCCTAAGGGCGTCACGTCCGCCGGCCCCGCTCTCCACCCGGTGACGGATCGGGCGAAACAATGGTGTGAGTGCTGCGCATGACTCTGCTAAATGCGCTTAAGACCAGCAGATGGTCACAGGGCAACTTGCCTGCCGAGAGCCTTGTGATGACATGCCTTATGGCAGTCGACAGGCTACGCTCGTAGATTTTCGAGGGTCGAATCTTTCGGACGCGGGTTCAATTCCCGCCATCTCCACCTATGATTGTCCAGCTCCCGGGCTGGACAATTGTGTTTTAATAGGCTCCATGAAAAAATTCCTCATCGCACTCCTCCTGTTCATGACTGCCTGTCAATCGGCAACCCCCACGCCGGCGCCTTCCCTGTTTCCAACCGGGACGCCATCCCCTTCGCCGGTCCCTGTCACCGATACGCCCACTGCAACGTCCACACCCGAGCCCACCTCGACCCCCTTCCCGAGGTTTTTCACCACTGAGTTCGATTCCGAATCGACATTGACAGGCTGGGTGATCCTGCAGGGGGGCAATGATGCTGTACCCAATGTTGCCGTGAAGGACAGCCGGCTCGAGGTCAAAATAGACGCTCCCTTTACCTGGGTCTACAGCCTGTATGGCGCCGAGGACTATGATACGGTCCATCTCACCACAAAATTTGTGAATAATGCGATGAGCCCCGCCTCGGCCGGCCTGATCTGCCATTACAGCGACACGGACGGCTGGCTCGAATACAATGTCACCACCGATGGGACGTACAACGTGCTGTATGGCAAATGGCTGTCCAGCGGCGTCTCGGATTATCTTCCTGTCGTGAACGGTTCCTCCAATGCCATTCCACAGAGTGGCATGGAATTGCAGATCGGCCTGATCTGCAGCGGGACAACGCTGTCATTATTGATTGGTGACACGGTCATCCGCAATGTGGATGTCAGCCGCTTTGCGCTGACAGGCGGCAAGGTGGGTGTGACCGCCTCCTCGTACGAAAACACCCCGGTCATTGTCTCGTTCGACTCGGTGACTGTGGCTGAACCATAGCATTTCCTCTGCCCACCTCAGATCCCGGCATCCCCTGCCTGGGATTTGGGGTGAGGTGAATCCGACCTAATTTCTACATAGCGTTAACAGTATTCTTGCATTGGGGGGGTAATATGGGGACATTCAAACGATTGAGTCATCAAAAGAAGAAAAAGATCTAAATGCAAGGAGCCTATCTATGGCAAAAATAATTGGAATTGACCTGGGGACCACAAATAGTGTTGTCGCCGTCATGGAAGGCGGTCAGCCGACCGTGATCCCGACCTCGGAGGGGGGCAGATTATGCCCATCGGTGGTGGCCTTCAATAAGAACGGTGAGCGCCTCGTCGGTCAGACCGCCAAGCGCCAGGCCGTGGTTAACTCGGAGAATACGATCTACTCCATCAAACGTTTTATTGGCCGGCACTATGATGAGACCACTGACGAGCGCAAAATGGTGTCCTATGAAGTGGTAAAGGGACCCACCGACGATGTGCGCGTGAAGATCCCGATCACGAACCGGGAATATTCCCCGCAGGAAATCTCGGCCATGATCCTCGGCAAACTGAAAGCCGATGCGGAGGCCTATCTGGGGCAGTCTGTGACCCAGGCAGTGATCACCGTCCCGGCGTACTTTAACGACAGCCAGCGCCAGGCAACCAAGGACGCAGGCAAGATCGCCGGGTTGGAAGTGCTGCGCATCATCAACGAGCCGACCGCCTCTGCTCTGGCGTACGGCCTCGATAAAAAGAAGAATGAAACGATCCTGGTCTTCGACCTGGGTGGTGGCACGTTCGACGTGTCCATCCTCGAAGTGGGTGAAGGCGTGATCGAAGTAAAGGCGACCAACGGCGATACCCACCTGGGCGGTGATGACTGGGACCAGCGCATCGTCAACTGGGCCGCGGATGAGTTCAAGAAGGAACAGGGCATCGACCTGCGTGGTGACCGCCAGGCGCTCCAGCGTCTGCGTGAAGCTGCGGAGAAGGCCAAGATCGAGCTGTCCTCCGTTTTGGAGACCGAGATAAACCTGCCCTACATTACTGCCGATGCAAGCGGGCCGAAACATTTACAGGTGAAACTGACCCGCTCGAAATTCGAGCAAATGACCGAAGACCTGCTTGACCGCTGCCGCAAGCCATTCGAGGCTGCTCTGCGTGACGCCGGTTTCGATGCCAGCCGGTTGAATGAAGTTGTCCTGGTCGGCGGCTCGACCCGTATGCCGATGGTCCAGGACCTGGTCCGTAAGCTGACGAATGGCAAGGAGCCCAACAAGGGCGTCAACCCGGATGAAGTGGTTGCCGTTGGCGCGGCCATCCAGGGTGGTGTGCTTGGCGGCGAAGTCAAGGACATCCTGCTGCTCGACGTTACCCCGCTTTCGCTCGGCGTGGAAACCATGGGCGGCGTCATGACCAAGATGATCGACCGCAACACGACCATCCCGGTCCGCAAGACGGAGACTTACTCAACTGCCGCCGACAACCAGACCGCTGTGGACATTCACGTCCTGCAGGGTGAGCGCCCGATGGCGAACGATAACATGTCGCTTGGCCGCTTCCGGCTGGACGGGATCCCACCGGCTCCGCGCGGCATTCCGCAGGTGGAAGTCACCTTCGATATCGATGCGAACGGCATCCTGCACGTGACCGCCAAGGACATGGCCTCCGGCAAGGAACAGAAGGTCACGATCACAGCCTCGACCAATCTCAATAAGGGCGACATCGACCGCATGGTCCAGGAAGCCCGCTCGCATGAGGCCGAGGACAAGAAGCGCCGTGAGTTGATCGATGCCCGCAACACTGCCGACAGTCTGGTCTACCAGACCGAAAAAGCGCTGCGCGACCTGGGCGACAAGGTCCCCTCTGCCGAGCGGGGTACGATCGAGAGCAAGGTCAACGATTTGAAATCGGCTGCGCAGAGCGACGATGTCAACCGCATCAAGCGGACGAGCGAGGAAGTCCAGCAGGCCTTCCATGCCCTGAGCCAGCAGCTCTACTCGCAGGGACAGCCGCAGCCTGAAACCCAGGGCGGACCGTCCCCACGGGATAACGGCAACGACGACGTCATCGAAGGCGAAGTAAAAGAGTAAAAGAACTGAGCTGCCGGGAGATCACCGATCTCCCGGCAGTTTTCTTTTAAGGTAATGCCGGCTATCTGGAAAAAAATCCTACTCTCTGCCCCGGTCCTGGTTCCGAATGGGCCCGGCAATGATGCGCACCCGGATCGGCTGTCCCTGGTATGTTCCTTCAAACGTCACCACGGGGCCATTAAGGATCCTCCTGATCCCAGAAGCGCTTGTTTTTTCGACAACCTGGTTTTCGGATTCGGCCTCATTTAATCGGTGTGCAGGAGGATTGTCATTCGCCTGGGTCACCATGGATCCACCGGCATTCTGCCTGCCTGGAATATTTCCGGACCCTTTCTTTCGCATCCGTTCAAGGAACAGGATTGGATTTTTGAACTTGGTCATAAACATTTCTGCCTCCCGGAAGTCTTGAATGGTTGTTTACAACGTGACGGATCACGCGGCAGGCAGTGTCCGACCGACAATGGATTTCCTTGTGAATTCACTTGTTTTGCGGGGTCGTTGAAACCGGCAGGCCAACCGGCTTTGGTGACGGACCCGGAGCAGGCGCCGGCCTTGCTGCCGGGACCACGCGTCTGGCTGCCGGCCTCGTTAACTTCTCGGTGATTGTGTTGATAATGCGATATACCAGTAGGAAGAGCAGGCTGCCGGCCGAGATCCAGTAATACCAGTGTGCCCAGCTCGCAGTGCTGTCTGTCCCTGCAAACAAGCCGTGGGCCAGGCCCATGATAAAAAGGGCAAAACTCAGGTAGTGGATGGAACGCCAGGTCTTTTGGCCGATCCGTGAGCGCACGTAAAAACTGAGAGCAACGATCAGCCAGAGATAGAAAGACAGCTGACCGATCCCGGTCCATGTCGGGCGGTAACTCAGGGTGGAAAACGGCATCAGGATCTGTGCCACCGTGAAATTGATGTAGTGATCGCCGAGCAGGATCAAGGCGTGGAAGGCAGCAAATACCAGCCCGAGCAGGCTCACGTATTCATGGATGGCAAATGCAGCCGGTGCTCCCGGCCAGAGACGGGCCATCTTGTTGGTGATGCCCAGTCCCAGCGCCATGGAGAGCCAGAGGATGCTGAGCGAGACAAACGCGCTGCCTCGTGAGAGATACCAGAAGACCTTTGGATCGGAGCCGGTCAGCGATGACGCCAGATTAGGCAGCCAGGTGGGCAGCACCAGGATGGCGGCCAGCAAACCCACGATCATGGCGATCATGATCGTCAGGAGAAATTGAATGTTGATCGAGGATTCGTATTCGTTTTCAACAGGTACAGCAGGAGGCATGATCTTTTTCCTTATAAATATTCGTCCATGTTTTGACTGTATATCATCCGGCCATCCTCCAGGATAAAGAGGGCGGCGAATTCAGGACGGGCTTCGATCCATTCCAGGCCGGCGTGGCTGCCCTGAATGAACGCGGCTTTGGCGGCAGTTTCTGCCTGCATCACATCCGGTGCGACCACGGTTACGGTCAGAACGTCGGTCTCGGCCGGACGGTTGGTGAACGGGTCGATGATGTGGTGCTGGAAGACGCCGTCCCTTGTCCAGCGACGGCGGTCCTTGCCGGAGGTGGCAACACCACATTGATTGAGAAAAAGCGTCTCGATCTCTTCGCCCTTGTGGAAGGGATCGGCGACACCGATCTGCCAGGGAGAACCTCCGGCGCGGGGACCGCTGATGGCGATATCGCCCGCCGCGTCGACCAGGGCGGGTCCCTCGACCTGGAGCCGTTTCATCGCCTGGTGCGCGGCCCAGCCCTTTGCCACCCCGCCAAAATCGAGACCAAGGCCCCGGGGCAGGCTGATCGTGCGGTCCGCTTCGTCGAACGGGATGGAAATCAGAGGCGCGGCCGTTGTTTCAGGGGTATCGGGCAGGGTCGTGGTAAAGTACGGCAGCTCGTCAAAGGTGCGATCGTAGCCGGCCTGGATCATGGCGTTCAATACGGTGGGCGTGACCAGGCCGTTTGTTTTTTCCTCCGCCTCCTGAGCAACCTGAAATACATCCCACAAGACCTGGCTTACCGGCACCGGGCGCTCAAAAGTCTGGTTCAGCCGGGTGAGCTCACTGTTGTAGCGGAAGCGGCTTAAGACCTGCTCCCACTCTTCAAACCATTGTGTGACACAGGGTAGTGTCTGCGAAAGGACATTGCTCTCCAGAACAGCAAGCATCTCGCAGCCCATGGCATGGAATTCGAGGCGTCTTAACATATTAGGAAGTTTTTGTCTTTGTGACTGAAACGGATGTGGTACTGGTGTTCCTGTTCTTTTTTTTCTTGACGGTTTGCTGCACTTGTTGCTGCAGCGGTTGTTGGACCGGCTGGATCACCGTCGTCTGCACTGCTCCAGGGGTGAAGATCACTTTTACATAAGGCATGGCGGTTGGAGCGGAGTCCACGACAGGCGGTTCCGTGGGCGGAGGCAGGACCGGCTCGCTGACCTGGGTCGTTTTCGCCACTTTTGAGGGGGTGGCGAACAGGTTCCACAACCCCAGGGTGGTGACAATCGCCACCGTCGCGATCGCGGTCTGGACATCGTTCCATTTGTGTGAATTGGGTTTCCCGGGCATGTCAGCTCCTAGTCGTCATGCCCAGCTTCATGGTTGTCATGACTCTGGCTGCTGGAATTGTTATTGCCTTTATTCTTATTCTTCGTCGCTTGGACCGGGGCGGCGACGTTCACCGTGACGGGTGCAACCTGAACGCTCAGGATCTGCCCATCCAGCCCCACATACACCACGTCATTATTCGTAAAGGTAATCTTGTAGGCATTGGTACCGTTCACGTTCGAGCTTTCGGCGCTGAGCAGGTTCGTATTGCCCACAACCTGGGCTGCCAGCTGGGCAGCCTGCTCGGGTGTCAGTGCTGCCTGTGTGGCTGTCGGCGCAAGGGTGGGATCGGGTTCCGGGGTGGCCGTGTCGGTCGGCAGCGGCGTGGCCTCCGGAGCTTTTGCCATGCTTTGATAGGCGGACACGACCCCGTAGAGCATGACCAGTGCAAAGGTTGTTAGTACAGCTGAGATAAAAATTGTGCTTTTTCGCATAATGACTCCTTCCTCATATTTCCCAGAAAGTCGCTGCTACAACACGAAAGTTACGGTTGGAATTCTTAGAGTTTGGTGAGAAATGAATCTGTCTTTTTTCCGACCTTTTGCGGGATGTATAATCTTTGGCATGCAATATCGTTATAACCGTCTATGGGCCGTACCCGCCGTTGTCGTCTTTATCGTCCTTCTCTACTTTTTTCCTCCCGTTCACAGCCGGCTGGCATGGCGATTGGATTCCCTGCGCACGCAAATCAAATATCTTATCAACCCACCGGATAAAGCGGTGTTTCAACCTCAGCAGCAGGATCAGCTCTCCGTTGCAGTGACTGCGATGATGCAGACCCTGCAGGCATCTCTTACGCCGCAGGCAAACGCCGCGCCGGTGATGACCTCGACTCCCATGCCGGGTCCTACGGCCTTCCCGACCATGACCACTACACCCCTGCCTGCCACCGTCATGTTGCAGGGGATCAAGTATGAAAGCCAGCACGGGCGTCTCAATTACTGTGGTCCCTCCAATTTCTCCATGGCACTCACATACTGGGGCTGGAACGGCAACCGGGATGTGGTCGGCAAGGCAGTCAAGCCCTCTGACCAAGATAAAAATGTAATGCCCTATGAGCTGCAGGATTTCATCACCGATAATGTGCCCGGTATGACCTCTGTGATCCGCTACGGCGGGGATATCGACATGCTCAAGCGCATGGTGGCAGCCGGATTCCCCGTGGTCGTGGAAAAGGGGATTTACGAACGCGACATCAACGGTAAGATGGGCTGGATGGGCCATTATGCCTTTGTGACCGGCTATGATGACACCACGCAGGAGATCATTTACCAGGATACCTACCAGCCTGAGCCCAAAACCAACCCGGGTCCCAACCGGCATATCAAGTACTCCACCTTTATTGAAGGTTGGCGCGCGTTCGACTACATATTTGTAGTGGTGTATCCCACCCAGAAGGAGAGCCAGGTCATGGCCCTGCTCGGTCCGCTCGCCGATGAAAACCAGGCGGCGCGGCATGCCCTGGAAGTTGCCCAGTCTGAAGCGCAGACGCTCTCGGACATTGACCAGTATTTTGCCTGGTTCAATGTCGGTACCAGCCACGTGGCACTCCTCGAGTACGCCGATGCAGCCACTGCCTACGACTATGCCTTCAATTTATATGCCAATCTCAACGTGGACGATTCGGTGCGTCCCTACCGTATGATGTGGTACCAGACCGGTCCCTACAAAGCCTATTACTATACCAACCGCTTCGCGGATGTGATCAACCTTGCGGATACAACATTGAACGACACGATTGCCGAGCCCGTCCTCGAGGAATCCCTCTACTGGCGCGGGATGGCAGAATACATGGCCGGCAAGGCCGACCTCGCCGTCAAGGATTACCGCGATGCACTGAAGGTCCATCCCAGTTGGATCCCTGCCACACAGGCATTGCAGGACCTCGGTTTCCAACAATAGTTTGTTAAAATAAATGTTAGAGCCGCCGGGGACGGCGGTATCTTTATTCCACAATACCCATAGCTTGCCTGCTTTCCATTTAATCTTCTGATCCTTTTAGAAACGTCTTCCAAGCAGGTGGACGATCGAACCCAGCAATCGGAGCATGGACGATGAAAATTCTGCACTTTGCCGATGCCCACATCGATATGGCGAACTATGGACGTCATGACCCGCAAACAGGACTGCCCCTGCGGGTCCTGGATTTTTTGAAGTCTCTGGATACCATCGTCGATGCGGCGATTTCGGAGCAGGTGGACATGGTCGTCTTTGCCGGCGATGCCTATAAGGATCGCTCTCCTGCACCGACCTTTCAGCGTGAGTGGGGGAAGCGCATCATCCGCCTGTCGCGTGCGAAAATCCCAACACTGCTCCTGGTGGGCAATCACGACCTTTCCCCGGCCATCGGCCGCGCCCATGCCATCCAGGAGTTTGATACTTTGCAGGTGCCGTTCGTACGCGTGCTGCAGAAGCCTGAATTCCTCGGGCCGCAGGAGTTATGGGATCTGCCGGTCCAGGTCATTGCCATGCCGTGGGTCTCGCGCTCCGGCTTGATGGCTTCCGTGGATGCCAGCGCTGTGGATGTGAGGGAATTGTTTGCCAGGATCGAGGACCGTATCTCCAGCCTGGTGGAGGCCTGGATGAGCGAAGCCGATCCGAGTCTGCCTCTGATCCTGACCGCCCATGCCTCGGTGGAAGGCGCGATGTTCGGCGCGGAGCGGATGGTGATGCTGGGCAGCGACCTGGTCCTGCCGACCGGCCTGGTCAAGGACCGCCGTCTCGATTACGTGGCGATGGGTCATATCCACAAGCCGCAGGATCTTAACGAGGGAAATCATCCGCCGGTCATCTATCCCGGATCCATCGAGCGGATCGACTTTGGCGAGGCGCACGATAAGAAGTATTTTGTCATCGCCCATCTGGAAAAGGGACACAACACCCTTGTCGATTGGGTGGAGATCCAGGGCACCCGGCCGTTCATCGAGCGGCGGACAGAGCTGCTCTCCACCGAGAATGTGACCGAGCACCTGATCCGTACCCTGCCCACGCCCGACAGGATGACAGAGGCGATCGTCAAATTGACGGTCGAATATCCGCGGGAGATGGACGTCCTGATCGACGAGTCGGCTTTAAGGAAATACACCGAGTGCTGCTTTGAATTTCACCTGATCAAAAGGCCGAAAAGCGAAGCCC
This sequence comes from Bacteroidota bacterium, assembly GCA_050258995.1. GTDB lineage: Bacteria > Chloroflexota > Anaerolineae > Anaerolineales > Villigracilaceae > Defluviilinea. The sequence continues at coordinate 3,868 of JBLMZU010000762.1, read as the reverse complement.
GCGTCCGCATCCCGGAAGGACAGACCGTCAGCAGCCTGAGCCCGCTCGAGCTCCTGACCCAATATTTCGAAGCATCCAAGATCCAGGAGTCCGACGAACTGCAGCAACTTGCCCGCGAAATCATTGCCGGCGACTCATTTGAATCCTGATACCTGATACCCTCCTACGTGTGACATGGACTGTTTTATGTTATAGACTCATGTCATACATCCTACAAAGCAATGCAGAGAACAATTCCCATGAGAAAAAAGCGTGCGTCCTCCCCCGCGTTCGTCGTCGTTGTGTTCTTCCTGTTTACGCTCCTGCACCAGACCGACAAGCTGCTGATCGGCTCCCTGCAGCTCCCGGTCAGCAAGACGTTCCACCTGAACGATCTGCAGTGGGGTTTTGTCAACACCGGGGCCTTGATCGTCGGCACGATCTTTTATCCGATCTGGGGCTATTTATATGACCGCTATGCGCGCGCCAAGCTGCTCGCGCTGGCTTCCTTTATCTGGGGCGCAACCACCTGGCTGAGCTCGCTCGTCAGAACCTATCCCTCCTTTCTCCTCACCCGTTCCTCCACCGGCATCGATGACTCTGCCTATCCCGGCCTGTACAGCCTGGTGGGCGATTACTTCAGCCCCAAAACGCGTGGCAAGGTCTACGGCGTGCTGCAGATGGCACAACCGATTGGGTACCTGTTGGGCATGATCCTGGCTTTGATCGTTGCTCCCATGCTGGATGGCAGGGTCTTTGGCTTGGAAGGCTGGCGCGCGATCTTCCTGTTTACGGGATTGCTGGGGATCGGTATGGCGGTCCTCATCTACTTCGGTGTCCAGGATGTGCCGCGTGGACAGTCAGAGGACGAATTCGAAGGGGTATCAGATGCGGAGATGGGCCAGTTCCGGTTCAACTGGGACTCGCTGAAGAATGCAATGAAGAAGAGGACCATGTGGTTCATTTACCTGCAGGGGTTTGCAGGTGTCTTCCCGTGGAACGTCATCACCTTCTTTTTCTTCGGCTACCTGATGACCGAGCGCGGCTACGATAACAACTCGGTCCTGCTGACGATGGGTCCGGTGGTCCTGATCCTGGCGGCCGGATATTTTGTGGGCGGCACGCTCGGCGACTGGCTTTTCAAGCGCACGCTCAAGGGACGCATCATCGTCTCCAGCGTGGGTGTGATCTCGGGAGCGATCTTCCTTTTCCTGGCCTTGAACACGCCGGTGCAGGACAAGACCACCTTTTTTATCTGGATGAGCCTGACGGCCCTGTTCATGCCGTTCTCCTCTCCCAATGTGACATCCACCGTCCTCGATATCAGTCTTCCGGAAGTGCGCAGCTCTGCCCAGTCGGTGGAATACTTCATTGAGAACAGCGGCGCGGCCCTTGCACCGACCATCGCGGGAGCCATCGCCTTCTCCACCGGCAGCAAGCATACGGCCATCCTGAGCGTTTGCGTCACGGCCTGGGTGCTGTGCTTCTTCCTCTATTTGGGTGCCCTGTTCTTCGTGGAGAGGGATATCAAATCACTGCACGCCCAGCTGGCGGAACGCGCAAAATCCATGGAATAATCCATAGGGACCAAGTCGTACTTGCAGGGTGTTCGCCCTGCCATTTTATGAACATCATTCAGGTGGATCTCGAGAACAAAAAGCAGGTTGGTGATTTCCTCCGCCTGCCGTTTTCCATCTACAGAAACATTCCTCAATGGGTGCCGTCTCTGCAGATGGATGAGCGCCGCCGCCTGGACCCGAAGCGGTTTCCGTTTTACAGACATTCCCAGGCCCTTTTCCTCCTCGTCTATGAGGGGACCCTGCCCATCGGCCGCCTCGCCATCCTCGACAACCGGCGTTCCAACGAATTCAACAAGACTCGCACCGCCTCCTTCTATTTATTTGAGTGCGAAAACCATCCTGGCGCCGCCGCGGCCTTGTTCAACTGTGGCTTTGATTGGGCCCGTTCCCGCGGCCTGGACACGATCAGCGGCCCGCAAGGCTTTACGCCATTGGATGGGTTGGGCCTTCTTGTCAAAGGTTTCGAGCATCGTCCTGCATTCGGACTGCCCTATAACCCCGCTTATTATGTGGACCTGGTCGAGGCACAGGGATTTACCGGGCAGGAGGAGATCGTTTCAGGCTACCTTGGCTCAGCAACTTCCTTCCCGCCGCGCATCCATGAACTGGCGGACCGTCTCGTGAAACGCCGCGGGCTTCACATCCTGCGCTGCAGCACCCGCAGGGATTTGCGCAGGCTGGTTCCTTATCTAAAAGAGCTCTATAACAATTCCCTGAGCAGCGGCGACGTGACCACGCCTCTTACCGAAGAGGAGGTGGATACTCTGGCAAATCAGCTCATCTGGCTGGCAGACCCCAGGCTTGTCAAGCTGGTGATGAAGGACGAGAAAGCGGTTGGATTTTTAATTGCCTACCCCGACATCTCTGCTGCTCTGCAAAAGACACGCGGCCGGCTCCTTCCCCTGGGCTGGCTGACCCTGATTCTCGAGCTCCGCCATACCGAGTGGATCAATATCAATGGGGCGGGCTTGCTGCCTGAATATCGTGGCTCAGGAGGCACTGCGATCCTGTACAGCGAAATGTTCAAGTCCGTGACGGAAAACCCTCGTTACAAGCATGTGGAAGTGGTACAAATCGGGGTCGAGAACGAGAATATGCAGCGCGAGCTGGAGAACTTTGGAATCGATTTTTATAAGACGCATAGGATGTATCACAAGGAGTTGTGAAATGGAAGAATCGACAGGACTGATCATAAAAGCCATGAACTTTGCCGCTGAAAAGCACAGCGACCAGAAGCGTAAGGATGACAAGGCTTCGCCTTATATCAATCATCCCATCGAAGTCACAGAGATTCTCTGGAGAATTGGGGACGTGCGAGACATCACTTTGCTGCTGGCTTCCATCCTGCACGATACCATCGAGGATACGGATGCCACGCCTGAGGAAATCAAATCGGAATTTGGAGAGGAAGTTCTGTCCGTCGTGCTTGAAGTGACCGACGATAAAAGCCTGCCCAAGGAGGTCCGCAAGCAGCGGCAGGTCGAAACTGCGCCGCACAAATCGCCCCGCGCAAAAATGCTCAAAATTGCCGATAAGATCTCCAATGTTCAGGATATCATCTCCACACCGCCCAGCGATTGGTCCCTGGAGCGCAGGCAGGAATATGTGTTGTGGTCTGAGAGGGTGGTCGCCGGCTTGCGAGGGGTGAATGAAAAACTGGAAAATTATTATGACGATCTGCTTGCAAACGGCAGGCGAACGCTGGGAATTTAAATCCGAAAGTCAGGGAAAATTGGCGCGCTTTGTAATGGATTATAGGGTATTTTGACAGTTAAGCTGTACGCGGGGAATGGCTACAATTCAGGTAAGAGATAACATTATGACGATCATTGTTGCCGATACCACCTGCGGCCTGCCGCATTCATTGCTTGAAGAACGGGGGATCCCGGTCGTTCCCCAGGTTGTCATTTTTGAGGAGGAGTCGTACCACGACGACAGGGACTTCGATACGGCCGTGTTTCTTCAGAAGTTGAAGGATGCCCCCAAACTTCCCAAAACCGCTGCGCCTGAGCCTTCCCTGTATATTCCTATTTTTGAAGAAGCACAGAGGAGAGGGGAGAGCGTGGTGGTTGTGGCGCCGACGACCAAAGCGAGTGGAACGGCCCGCTCGGCCGAAACGGCGGCACTGGATTTCCCGGCCCTGGACGTTCGCGTGGTCGATACGCAGACCATCTCCTGCAACCTCGGCTCCATGGTCCTGCTTGCAGACGACCTGGCGAAGGCCGGCAAATCCGCCGACGAGATTGTCGCCAGATTGACCGATATGATCCCCTGTGGAAGGCTGTATTTTGTGGTTGATACGCTTGAAT
>JBLMZU010000761.1:0-5157 GCA_050258995.1 Bacteroidota bacterium | reverse complement strand
TTTCCCCCGAATATGACGAAGACCGGGATGGCCTGCCACAATGGAAACACATCCTGCAGACGGGCTTCGAGGACAACCCGCTCTTCGATGCCTGGCACGACTGGTCGCTGGGTGTGGATATCACCCAGGTCCACAGCCCGGAGCTGGAGTCCATGCTCTACCAGGAGGCTGCCACCCTTATCCGGATGGCGGAACTGCTCGGGCGGAATGACACGCTGACTCTCCTGCACGAGCAGGCCGCCCGGCTGCGGACATCGATCGAAGCCATGTGGCAGCCGCGCACCGGCCTGTATCATTATCGCGACCGTGAAACCGGGATGAGCCTGGCAGGGAAGGTACTGGTGCGGCAGCAGGGGCCGGGTACGATCGCGACCAAGATGAAGTTCGATGCGCCGGTCCGGCTGCTGATCGAGATTCAGAGTCAAAATCCGCTGGCAAAGCGACCGGAGATCCGCCTCCACCAGTTTTCCACAAAACCGGCGGACGAGATCGTATCCAACAGTGCCTATCAGAGGCGCAACAGCGGGTTGATCTACACCACGCAAAAAACCTATTCACGGCTCGCAAAGGTCCTGGTAAAAGGCCTGGAGGAGACGGACACCGTGGTCATCTCCACGCTCGATTTCACCAGCGAGGACCATACGCTCTTCATGCCGTTGTGGGCCGGCGTGCCCGATGAGCAGCATGCCCAGATCATGATCGGCCGCGCCCTGCTGGATGCAAACCGTTTTAACCGCCCGTTTGGCATTCCGGCCTGCCCGGTATCGCCGGCAGGCCACCCGGAAGCCGAATCGGTTTTTATGGCGGTTCACCTGCCCTGGAATTTGTTCGTCTGTGAGGGCCTGCTGCGCTATGGATTCCGCTCCGACGCGGCCCGGATCATGGCGCATTTCATGACCGCCGTCGTGCAAAACTTGAAGCAGAACCGTGCTTTTTTTGCCCGCTATCATGCCGAAACCGGAATGGGAATTGGGGAGCGCAACGTTTTGACCGGGTTGGCCCCCGTCGGTCTTTTCCTGCAGATCCTGGGCGTTCAAATTCTCTCTCCCAGGCGCGTCCGCCTGGAGGGAGAAAACCCTTTCCCCTGGGAAGTGACCGTCTGTTATCGTGGATTGAAGATCGAGCGCGGCCTGAATAAGACGGTCATTACGTTCACCAACGGAAAAGCAGTCACAATAACCGATATTTCACCCTGTGTTGTTGAGATGTGAATTTCTTCTGATCTTGGGCATCGCGCGCAGGGATGTTTTATTTTGTCATGCAATAAAGGGGAATTAATCTTAACTCGAAAAGTCCATGGTAAAAAAGAAAATCCATTCTTCAGAAAGCAGCCGTTGCATATGAGGACAAAGCTAACCAGACTCTTCGTTGAGTTTTTTGACAGTGAACAGGCATCCGGCATCGTCCTGATCGCATGCACGCTCATTTCGATCCTGATCGCGAATTCCCCCTGGGGAAAGGGCTATCTTGTTTTTTGGCATCTCAAGCTCGGAATCGATGCAGGTCATCTTGCCTTACGCTATAGCGTGGAACATTGGATCAACGATGCACTGATGGCGGTTTTCTTTTTGTTGATTGGCCTGGAAATCGAGCGTGAAATTTACGTTGGTGAATTGTCCGATCTGAGGAATGCCTCCCTGCCAATTTTCGCTGCGATTGGCGGCATGGTCATACCCGCCATGATTTATTTATGGATCAACCGGGGAACCGCCACACAGAACGGCTTTGGCATTCCCATGGCGACCGATATCGCCTTTGCTCTCGGCGCCCTGGCATTGCTGGGAAGTAAGATCCCGTCCGCGCTCAAGGTTTTCCTGACCGCCCTGGCCATCATCGATGATCTGGGCGCGATCCTCTTGATCGCCGTGTTTTATGTGCAGGATTTCTCACTGCTGTATCTTCTGCTGGCAATGGCTGTGTTTGCCGGATTGATCGTGCTGAATCGGATGGGTGTAAACTCACTGGCATTTTACTTGATCCCGGGCATCTTCATGTGGTATTTTATGCTCCGGTCCGGCGTTCATGCAACGCTGGCTGGCGTCCTCCTGGCATTTGCCCTTCCGTTCCGGGATGACGGTGAGCAATCTCCTTCCTATCGGCTGCAGCATTTCCTGCACAAGCCGGTTGCATTTTTGATCATGCCTTTCTTTGCGCTGGCAAATACCGGGATTCTATTGAATGGAAGATGGATGAGTGAATTTCTGTCCCCGAACAGCCTGGGCGTCTTGATGGGACTGCTCCTTGGCAAACCTCTGGGCATTGTTACGGCCAGTTTTTTGGCCGTTCGGTCGGGCGTTTCCCGGCTCGCCGGCGAGTTATCGTGGGGCCATATCCTGGGCGCGGGTTTTTTAGGCGGGATCGGATTTACCATGTCCATCTTTATCACCCTGCTTGCTTTTCATGATCCCCTGGCGATCCAGAGCACGAAGATCAGTATTTTGCTGAGCTCCCTTTCCGCAGGGTTGGTGGGCTATCTGATTTTGCGGCGTCAGGAGCCTGTCAAAGATGACTTACCGGGAATGCCCGACGGGGAGCCCGGGTTTTGATTTTGCAGATGGCAATTTGCAGCCCGGTGAAGCTATAGAATTTAAAGTTGCCTCTTGATATTGTTGATGCAGGCACAACCAATATACAAATGAAAACGAGATTCTTACTTTGGATGGAGCGGATTAAAAGCTCCCAGACAATCTTGCTGGGTGGCCTGGCCGTTCTTGTAGGGTTGATGACAGGGGTGGGCGTCTGGATCTTCAAATGGCTCATCGAGCTTGTGCACAATTTTGCCTTTGGCTGGGTGAGCGGATGGCTGATCGCCCTCGTCCCTGTCTTGGGCGGATTGATCGTTGGGCTGGTGGTGCATTTTTTCATCGGCGATGAAAAATTGCATGGGACGGCCGGCATTATGCAGGCGGTCGCACTGACAGGCGGACGATTGCGATACCGGCGGGCACCGGTCAGAACCGCGGCAGCCGTGCTTTCCATTGGAGCAGGCGCTTCCGTCGGGCCGGAGGACCCGGCCGTTCAGATCGGCGCCAGCCTGGGTTCGATGTTCGGCCAGTTGTTTCGCCTGTCAGACGACCGCATCCGGACGCTGGTGGCCGCAGGAGCAGCAAGTGCCATCGCGGCTGCCTTTAACGCGCCGATCGCGGGGGTGTTCTTTACGCTGGAGATCGTCCTGGGCGAGATTACCGGAAGCGCGCTGGGATTGATCCTTGTCTCGGCGGTCACGGCGTCGATGTTCACACAGGCGGTATCCGGAAATTCCCCGGCGTTCCAGGTTCCGGCCTATGCCTTTCATTCCGTATGGGAATTGCCCCTCTACCTGGTGCTTGGCCTGCTGGCCGGCCCCATCTCGGCACTGTATGTGTACCTGCTGTACTTTATGCAGGATCGCTATCACGGCTGGAAGATCCCCCTGCCGTTGAAGACGGCCAGCGCAGGCCTGGCGGTGGGTGTGGTGGGAATTTTCCTGCCGCAGGTGATGGGCGTGGGCTACGAAGCCATCGGCGAGGTGTTGAATAAGAACGATTTCCCGATCTGGCTGCTGCTGGCGCTGATGTTAGCCAAGGTCATCCTGACCCCGGTCAGCCTGGGAGGGGGATTTTACGGCGGCGTATTTGCTCCCTCGCTCTTTATCGGGTCGATGTTGGGAGGCGCGGTTGGTGCGGCGATGGCGATCCTGTTCCCGGGACTGGGGATCAACCCGTCGGCCTTTGCCCTGGTGGGGATGGCTGCAGTCCTGGCAGGAGCCGTCCATGCGCCGCTGACTGCCGTGATCCTGCTTTTTGAAATGACGAACGATTATCACATCATCCTGCCGCTCATGTTCGCCGTGGCCATCAGCCTGTTGCTCTCCCAGCGCATCCAAAAGGATTCGGTCTACGCCATCGGCCTGGCCCGCCATGGCATCCGTCTGGATCGCGGGCGTGATGTGGAGGTCATGGGGGCCATCACGGTTGGGGAAGCCATGCAGAGGGGAACCGATGTTCTGCTCGAAACCATGGACCTCAACACGGCGGCTGAGAAACTGGCCGAGATCCGCCATCACGGTCTACCCGTGGTGAACGAGGCCGGCCTGCTGAGCGGAATTCTCACGGTCCAGGATATCGAACATTCCAGCGGCACCCATGTCAGCGATGCCTGCACCCGGGAAGTGGAGGTTGCCTTCCCGGATGAGACCTTGAATATGGCATTGCGCCGCATGAGCCACCGGGATGTGGGTCGATTGCCCATCGTGGCGCGTGACAATCCGCACAGGCTGCTGGGGGTGCTGCGCCGCGCCGATGTGATCCGTGCCTATGAGATCGCCCTGACGCGCCGTGTGGCGCAGCGACACCAGGAACATGCGCTGCGGCTGGAAGCCATGTCGCCTCCCCGCGTGGATGTTTCAGATGTGGCAGTCGAATTCGGGGCGCCGGTGGAGGGTAAACGCATCAGTGAGATCCCGTTCCCTCGCGATTGTGTGGTGGCCAGTGTGCGCCGCGGCGGACAGGTGTTTATCCCCCATGGAGATACCATCCTTCGGACCGGGGATTTGCTGGTCGTCGTGGCCGAAGGCTCGGCCCGCGAAGAAGTGATCCGCCTGTGCCAACGACCGGACTCGTACGTATAGATCGGGCAGTGAGATTTCCTGGCCGGGCGACCGCAACGATTTTATGGTATTAACATTTGAGCGCGCATCATCCGGCGCAATTGAATAGAGAACATCATTTGATGACTGACCAAAACATCATTCTGTTTGAGGAAATCATTGTTGCCCTGCTGCTGATCGCATCAGTTGTCGCCATTGTCGCGCGCCGGTTGCGGCTGCCTTATACGGTCGGGCTGGTATTGATGGGGCTGGTCTTAAGTCTGCTTTCCCCGGTTGCCATCAAAATATCCCCGCAGATCATCCTGGCTTTGCTTGTGCCTCCACTCGTGTTCGAAGCTGCTTTTCACTTGAACCTGGAGCATCTGCGCCGCGACTTTTGGCTGATCGTGTTGTTTGCCCTGCCCGGTGTCATCCTGACCACCCTGCTGGTGGGCGGCGTGGTCGCAGCTGGGACCGGGCTCACCATCCAGGTGGCTCTGGTGTTTGGCGCCCTCATCTCCGCCACAGACCCGGTGGCCGTGGTGGCACTCTTTCGCCGGCTGGGCGTGCCGCGCCGCCTGCAGGTTTTA
>JBLMZU010000760.1:0-13078 GCA_050258995.1 Bacteroidota bacterium | reverse complement strand
GGTCACTCCTGCCCGGTGTCAACGACACTTTCGTTGGGAATGCGCCCGATGCGGGTGCTTATGAGTTCGCATTCGATGCTCCTCCAGGCGTCCTGTCGAGTGTGCGTCTCGACTCAAATCCGACAGGATCGGATACTGTTAATTTCAAGGTTACGTTCTCTGAACCGGTCACCGGCGTGGACCTCAACGTACCCTACGATGATTTCCGACTGAGCAATGGGCCAGGCCTGTCAGGGACTTCCATCCAGGTCGTGACCTATGTTTCAAACTCCACTTATATTGTCAGCGTCAATACCGGTACCGGGAACGGCACCCTCCGGCTGGACGTTGTTGACAACGACAGTATCCTCGATCTCGCCGGGAACCCCCTGGGTGGACCGGGAGTGGGGAATGGAGATTTCAGTACGGGAGAAACATATACAATCAACCGGTCCGTCACAACGCTGGTGACTGAAAGTTTTAGGTCCAATGGCGCCTATGATGGCTGGGTCTTGGAGGCGGGCGAGAATACAAACACGGGCAGGGCACTTGATAGAGGCGCCACGACATTTAATGTCGGCGACGACGCAAGGGATCGCCAGTATCGCGGCTTTCTCTCCTTCAGCACCAACTCACTCCCGGACAATGCCGTGATCGTCTCGGCCCAGTTGAAGGTCAAGCGACAGGGAATCGTTGGGAACGATCCGTCTGGCACACATGGCGCCCTGTTGTTTGAAATTCGGAACGGTTCCTTCAGTAATAATATCGCCCTGCAGGCCGGTGATTTTTCTGCAGCTGCCTCCCCGGGCTCGGTAAGAGGCCAGGTTGTTGCAGCGACATCCAGTTGGTATGGGGCACAACTGGTTGATGCGAACCTGCCCTTTATCAGCAGGAATGGCACCACCCAGTTCCGTCTTTTCTTCAGCAGGGATGACAACGACGACCGCAATGCGGATTATGTAAAGTTCTTTTCTGGGAATTCAACCAGCGCCAACGTGCCGCAGTTGATCGTCACATACTATGTTCCCTGAAGGATGGAGAATTTGTTTGATATACGTGTGAAGAAGCATGGAAATCCAAATTTAAAGGAGATTGTATGAATACCCTGGATGCCATTCGAACCAAGCGCTCTATCCGCCATTTCACGGATGAGCCGGTCCCGGAAGAGGTCATTCGAAAGATCCTGGATGCAGGGCGGCATGCCCAGAGCAGCAAGAATGAGCAGCCCTGGGCTTTTATCCTGGTCGAGGACCGGGATCGGTTGAAAGCTTTGAGCGAATGCGGTAAATATGCCGGTCACATTGCGGGCGCGGCTTTTGCGGTGGTGCTGGTGGATCACAGCCATTGGTCCTTTGACATCGGCCAGGCCGCGGCGTATCTCCAGCTCGCTGGCTGGAACCTGGGAATTAGCTCCTGCCTGGCCTATTTTGGATTTCCCGACAAACTCAAAGAGCTACTTGGCATCCCGGCGGAAGCTGAAGCGGAGATCGGCATCTCCTTTGGCTATTCCGCGGAAGTGCCGCATCCTGCTAGAAGATTGGGGCGCAAACCCTTGGAGGAAGTATTGAAAAGAGAACACTGGTGATCGATATAAAACTGGCAGGATGGATGCGCGGTTCCAACCTGCTATCATGAATCTTTTTATCGTTTCCAGTTCATAAAACATTTAGAGGTGCCAATCATGGAACAGGAAGAAATATTTGATGATCTTGCGGAACGCATCCAGAAGATGCAGGATAACGCGTGGGAGCTGGCTCAAAAGAAAAATCCTGCCGCTACCCTCAAGCGGGGCTTCCATGCCAAAGGGACGGGAGTACGGGCCAGGTTCGAGGTCAAATCCGATCTCCCTGAAAATTTACACATAGGATTGTTCCAGCCGGGTGCTGTCCATGATGCACTCGTCCGGTTCTCCAATGCGCGGGGTGAGGTTTACAGTGATCTGGCCAAGGATCAGCGCGGGATCGCCATCCGCATCAAGACAAAACCTGGCGAAAACCTGGCACCGGACGATACAACGAACATTCAGGATTTCCTGATGACCAATACGCCGGTCTCCTTTGCCCGTAACCCAACACAGTTCATCGAAGTGGGGGAAATCCTGCAGGGCGGTGTCAGCAGGGTCCTTCCGCGATTGGTAAAAAAATATGGTTTTAAGGAAGCCAGGCGAATTATGGGAGTCTTCCTGGCACCGGTCATCAGTTTCAAGCCTCTGCAAATGAATCACTATTGGAGCCGTACATCCTACCAGTATGGAGAGCACGCGATTCGATATTTGATTCGGCCTTCTAGTGGCTCCAGGACCTGGTCGACTGGGAGACAATTGGCCGAGGTGCTGCGCTCCATTTTCCGTGATCGCGTGTACCGTGAGCATTATCTGCACGGAAAATTACAGGATGCACTCCGGGAGGGGGAGGCCTGTTTCGATTTTTGCATCCAGCTCTTCGTGGACGAAAAGAAAACGCCCATCGAAGATGCCTATATCGAGTGGAAGGAAACGGATTCGCCTCCGATTGTTGTAGCCACACTTATTCTGCCTCAACAGGAGCTTGACGCCCAGCTAGGGGACGAGATCGAGAAAATGGCTTTCAATCCCTGGAATACCCATGAACTTCACCCACTTGGCCTGATCAACCTTGCCCGGAAAAAAGTCTACGGTGCAAGCGCCGGCCACAGAGCAAGTCGCGTGGACACAAGACATCCTTAATGGCTTGTGGAAGCCAGGACGCTCGTCGCGATCCGCTTACGCGCCCGTTCCTGTCTCCCATATGCAAACAATAGCCAGGCCGACACGGCAGCGAGAGTAAGTCCATAAATCAGGGCCTGTCTCGCTGCAATGGCAGTCGGGTTCAATGGATAACGGGAAAAATCGAGGACCCAGACACCCAGTTCAGCCAGCAGGAAAAGCAGGATGGCGCGTACGCCCATTTTCACTTCCGCCCAATCCTTCATGAAATACATCGTGATGGACCAGACCGCCACTCCTGCAAACCAGGCAGACATGATGCGCGCATCGAACGGATTCAGCGGCCAGGGCCAGCGTGTATTTGCAAAATCAGGAGAGAAGAACAGCAGCGCCCAAATGGCCGTACCCAGATAAAACATTGCCACCAGGGCAGATTTGAGAGGCTGTAAAAGCTCCCCTTGGGAAAGATCCGCAGGGACAGGGGCATCGGCTTCGGCAGTTCGCGGGTGGAGAAGAAAAACAGTCAGCGGCTCAAAGGTATACGCCAGGACCCAGACATGGACGATGACCAGGCTGAAATCTCTCAGCCCCGCGCCTGCCCCACTCAGATGCCAGTTCATTTCCCCGATATGCCACCAGGTGGTGACAAAGAGAACAGCAAGAAATGCATAATCCCCAAACATGCTCCAGCGGACGGTGTACCAGTATTTATCCCGCCAGAGATGATATCCGAAGTAGCTGCGCAGGATAAAGCCTGCTCCCAGGAATGCTGCCGTTAATTCCGGGACTACAGGCCAGGCGAAGAACCTCCCTTTTTCAGGCAGGATTAAGAACCATAAGACGAAGAAGGCAGCGAGGAAACATTGGACGATTCCGACCCTGTTAAATCCCCTGGGCTTCTCATACATAATTTGCTCCTTTCGGGCCAATACCTTTAAAGTGTGATGTCTTCGATTATGGATATAGAACCCTGGCGTCCAGCTAGCGTGGCGGTTGTTTCAGGGATCATGTGGTTTCTGTACCTGGTTTTGGAAAATATTTTGGGGCGCCATCGCTGCGGCCCAGGATGGTTCGAATAAGAGATTTTTCCGGGATATTTTGAAACTTTTCCGTGAGTTGTGCATCTGTATAATAGAGAGGCAATTCATTCACGACTTGTATCTCTTCTAAATTCAGTAGGCAGTAGGAAGGAAAAATGACACAATACTACATCAACAAAGTAGTCGATCTATCTTTTGATGAAGCGGTTACACGGGTTACGGAGGAGCTCAAAAGGGAGGGCTTTGGGATTTTGACCGAAATTGATATGCGGGCCACCTTGAAAAAGAAGCTGGATGTGGATGTTCGGCCGTATAAGATCCTGGGCGCCTGTAATCCGCCGTTCGCCTACCAGGCTCTCCAGACCGAAAGCCATATCGGATTGTTGTTGCCGTGCAATGTCATCGTGCAGGATGCGGGGGACGGAAAAACAGAAGTGGCAGCCATCGACCCAGTGGTCTCGATGTCCCGGGTGAATAATCCGGAATTGGAACCGGTCGCCCGGGAGGTCAGGGCGAAGCTGCAGCGGGCGATTGATTGTTTGTAGGTCGAACTGTATGGATACCCGGAAATGCTTTGTGTCAGCCGGTTCCGGAAAAGATAATCATTCCTCTTGCTCCGATGAAATGCAGCTGGTATAGGAATTGAAGTATTCCAACCCCTCGAATCGGAACACCCCGATGGATTTCCATCGGGGTGTTCCTTTGGGGGGTGACTCAGGAGGGAGAAGAATAGTACCGTTAAGGAAGAAAGACGCGGTCGATGACGTGGATAACTCCGTTGCTGGCCTTGACATCCGGGAGAACGATGTTGGCAGTGCGGCCGTTCGCGTCGGTAAGAACGCCGCCGCTCTGGAAGAGGAATCCACGTTCCAGGGTGCGGATGCGTGATGAGCTCAGGATGGTGGCATAATCACGATTTCCGCGAATAACATGGTAAAGAAGGACCTTTGTTACAAGTGCCTGATTGCTGAGGAGCTCTTCGGGAGTCATATTTAACTCGCTCAGTAAGGATTCAAATGCCGCATCGGTAGGGGCGAAGACGGTAAACTGGCCATTGCCACTCAAGGTCTGGGCAACGGACGGATCAGCAGCATTGATGGCGGCGATCAGAATGGAGAACTCACCGTTCTGGGCATTTACGGCTTTGGCAACATCTATAATGGTAGGCCCTTTGGGTGCCGCAAAGGCTGTTGGCGCCGCGAAAGCGCCGAAAGCAAAGACAGCGACCAGTGCAGCGTACACGAACTTGAGACGATTACTGATATTCATTGTTTTCCTCCGGTTGGTATTGTTTCTTCGTACTTTACATATTTTACCTTTTGGATAGTATTTGTCAATATATTGCAAAGAATTCTAATGAATTATTAATAAAACCTGTGCAAATTTGGAAAGCTAGTTGATGTCACAAAAAAATATCGGCTAAAATATGGTTATGGACGCAATTTTTCAAAGATTGATCAATAACAATTTTGCTGAATTACCAGGCATTCAAGTCAACGCCCTTGTTCCCGTGCCGGAACGGCTGGCGAATGAAATCATCGACGCCTCCCTACAGGAGAACAAAAATATCGAGTATTGCCGGCTGACGATCGGCACGCAGAACCGTGTCGACATGAATATCAAGACTCCTTTGTGGCCGTGGCCCTTGCATCTAAAATTGAAGCTTTTCGGGGAGGTGGATTTCTCAGGCTCACCCAAAGTCCGTGCATTCCTTGAGAACCATGTTTTGTTAGGTAAGCTGGGGGCCTTGTTTAAAGCACTGCCGGCCGGGATTGTGCTGTATGAGGACCAGATTTCCGTGGATATCGGTTCCTTTCTTGAGACCCCTGAACAGAAACGGTATCTTGGCCTGGTAAGGGCGGTTGCGATCAGCACCGAAGCTGGCCGGATCATTTTCGATGCCAGAATACAAAATTGAAGCCCCATATCAGGAATCGAAACGGCTCCGGATCAAATTCCGGAGCCGTATGTTTTTGTTCTTTTCACTTTAGTAGATGTTTCCCCCTGGCTGTGTGGAAGTAATCGTTCCTGAATCAACGTTGAGTGTATAGGCCGTACCGCCTGCACCCTTCCATTGTGCGAAATTAAACGTACCATCTACGGGGACGCGGTAGACGGAAACACTATGAAAGGTGAGAGCAGTCTTCGCCTGGCAGACTTCAGGGACGCCGGGTGTCTGCAGGAAATAGACAGAACCCGCGCCAACGACTGTTGCATTGCCATTGGGCTCCAGGGTGAGCGCGGTTCTTTCATCGATGCCCACACCAAGTGCCTGGGTGGCCCAGCCGTCGTTGACAATGCGCGCCAGGAAAGTGATCAGGCGTCCCATGCGGTCGCGGGCAGAGAAATGGCTGTCGGTGATGACGCCGCCCATATTCGGCAGAGAGAGAAAGTCACGGTCCAGGGCGACCTTTTTGTTATAAGGGTCAGAGAGGGCTGTATCCGAAGTTACTGTCCCATTGACTGCAGAGAAGACGAACTGGCCCAAGACTGCCAGCCCGGCGCTGGTCCCGCCGACGGGGACGCCGCGCGAGGCGAGAGTGTTAATGGCGTCCTCCACCGGTGTATTCTTCCAGTATTCCACATAATTTGCCTGATCGCCGCCTGCGATG
This sequence comes from Bacteroidota bacterium, assembly GCA_050258995.1. Taxonomy (GTDB): domain Bacteria; phylum Chloroflexota; class Anaerolineae; order Anaerolineales; family Villigracilaceae; genus Defluviilinea. The sequence continues at coordinate 6,764 of JBLMZU010000760.1, read as the reverse complement.
AAGAGCGCCTCGGCATTCAGGATCTTGTTCAGGACGAAGGGATCATAGGCCGCAGCGCGGTTCTGGATGATGATCGTCGCCGCGGAATCGACCCCTTTAAGATCGTTATAGATCCATGGATCATATGCATCGGTCCCGGTCGCGCGGATGACAACAAAGTCCCCGCCTCCTGATTTCTTGATCATCCATTGGAACCCTTCATCCACGTCGGTGCTGCCGCCCATCAGCAGCAGCCCACCGCTGGTTTTTGTGACTACATTCTCCGGGTTGCCAGTTACATAATATTCATATTTTGCGTTGGAACTGGCTGCAGAAGCGCCTGTTGCCTGACCCACCAGCGCTCCAACCATCAGGAGAACGACCAAAATCTGAATGAACGTTTTGTGCATGCGTAGATTGGTTTTCATATGTTCCTCCGGTATAGGGATTGTCGCTTGATTTATCAAGTGTCCAACCTTTGCGTGTTGTCTTTAGGCCGGACACAAACTCCAGAATCAATGCGATGCCAGGTCGACATGTAAAGTATAGCAGTTTTCCGTTTAAGATGCTTCCCCAGAGGGTTACAACGCCGGCAGTGTGGATGATCCTGCCCGTGTACGGGTGGGAGGGATGAAGTCATCTATGATATATTTAGAAATCCCAACAGCAGCATCGGAAAATTGCTTCACAACAGGAGAGGATATGAGGAAAATTACCGGTCCCGATGTCAGCTTTTATCAGGACGCGCCCGATACGCCAGAGGGAATTAATTTTGTTCGGATGAACCAGGCGGCGGACTTTGTCATTATCCGTGCCGGGCAGAATCTCTGGCCCGACCCCGACTTCAAGGGCAACTGGGGCGGTGCAAAGAATGCGAAACTCCCACGCGGCTCGTACTGGTTTTATGACAGCCGCGCGGATCCCAGGCAGCAGGCTGAGTTATGGGCCAGCCAACTGGATGGTGATCTGGGAGAGCTGCCGCTTTTTGCAGATCTTGAGGAGACCTATAAGGGTCCCTTTGCCGGGTGGACAAACTGGAAAACATTTTTGGAGCGGCTCAAGTCCCTGGTGGGAAACAAGGAAATCGGTATCTATACAGCATTTTATTACTGGCAAACCAATGCTCCCAATGCATCCACGCAGCCTGCAGAGCTGGAATACTTCCACAGCTACCCTTTGTGGATTGCAAACTATGGGACCAGCCAGCCCCTGGTTCCCAAGCCGTGGATCGCGGATGAATGGCTGTTCTGGCAGTACACCTCCTCAGGCGATGGATTTTATTACGGCGTGGAAAGCCTGGAGATCGACCTGAACTATTTCAACGGCGATGCACAGGCTTTTGCAGATCGCTTCCACGTGCCCCTGCCCCAGGACCCTGTGCCGCCGGAAGACCCGGCCGGGAACCGCTATCGTGTGACGGTGGCGTCCCTGTATGTGCGCGAAGGCCCCGGGACAACGTACGCCAGTGTCGGCTCTCTCGTGCGGAATGATGTGGTTGAAGCTCTTGCCTCCAATCCGGAGGGAACCTGGTACCGGATCCGTCGCCTGTCAGATGGCCTGACCGGCTGGTCCGCCTCCACCTACCTGGAAAAGATCACGCCTCCTCCGCCACCTCCAGAAGATGGCGAGCAATATCGCGTCACTGCCAATACGCTTTATGTGCGCACAGGCCCGGGCACCAGTTATCCTTCGACGGGATATTATGTAAAAGGTGACCTGGTTGTGAAGCTGGATGCCAATACAGACGAGAGCTGGCTGCGCGTCCGCCGACAGAGGGATGGATTGACCGGTTGGGTCTTTGCCACCTACCTCGAAAAGGTCTCAGCACCGCCCCTGCCTCCGCCGGATGGGCAAAAATTCAGGGTGACGGCCTCCCGCCTCTATGTCCGCGATGGACCGGGCACACAATACAGGACAGTTGGATATGTCGTGCAGAATGATATCGTTACGGGGATCGACATCCGCACGGACCAGGCCTGGCGGAAGATCCAGAGAAATGATGGGTTGATTGGCTGGAGTTATGCCCGGTATCTGGCTCCCCTTTAGAACCCCAACCCGACCTGGCGAGCGAGGCAGGTGCGAAGGATCATCATGGAGTTGCATGCCTGCAAGGGACCGGCGATTCCGGAATTTACAATCAAAAAGTAAACATGGCGGTAAAATGCAGCTATGAACACACAAAAACTATACGGCGGCGTCGAGGCAGGTGGAACCAAGTTCGTATGTTGTGTTTCCAGCGGGCCTGGCAATATTGTCGAGGAAGTTCGTTTTGCGACCACCACACCGGAGGAGACGCTCAATAAAACCATCCAGTTTTTTGAGCCTTTTGTCGGGGATGACAGGATCAGGGCCATTGGGGTCGGCTGTTTCGGCCCGCTCGATTTGGATCCCGCTTCACCGACCTACGGCTATATAACGGCCACGCCCAAACCCGGCTGGAGCAATACGAATGTACGCGGCGCACTACAGCAGGCCCTGAATGTACCGGTCGCTTTTGATATGGATGTCAACGCCGCGGCAATCGGCGAATCCATGTGGGGCGCCAGCCGGGGATTGGATCCGTCTCTCTATCTCACGATCGGGACGGGGATCGGCGGCGGTTATATCAAGGATGGAAAACCGCTGATCGGGATGCTGAACCTGGAGATGGGACACCTGCGCATCCCGCACAACCTGGAACTGGATCCGTTCGAAGGGAATTGTCCCTTTCATGGCGATTGCTTCGAGGGACTGGCGAACGGACCGGCGATCGAGAAGCGGCTGGGACTCAAGGGGGCGCTCATCGCTGAGACAGACCCGTACTGGGACATCGAAGCCGATTACATTGCCTCTGCCTTGATGAATTACATCCTGACTCTTTCGCCGAGGAAGATCATCCTGGGCGGAGGGGTGATGCAGCGCGAATACCTGTTTCCAAAGATCCGGGTCCGCGTTCGCAGGCTCCTGAATGGATATGTCAACAGCAAGTCCATCCTGGAAGGTATTGATGAGTACATTGTCCCGCCCGGACTCGGGAATCAGTCCGGCGGCATGGGCGCGATCGCAATGGCCATGCAGTGTGAATGATTACTCATCGACCCTCAATCCAAGTTGAGGGTCGACTTTTATTGGAAGATAGATGATTTAGGAATACGGATCGAAAGGCAGGCCCGTGTCCATCATTTATATCTTGCCTGCGACGTAATCGAGTACATCGATCTTGGTCAGGATTCCCACCGGCCTGCTGTTTTCCACCACGACCAGGGCATACCCTGCTGTGAGGGAGGGCATCGTTTCCTCCAGTGGAGTCTCTGCCGGGAATACCGCACCTGCATTCTGGACGAGAGGATCGATGATTTCCTCCGGGCTATGTTCGTGCTTTTCGAGCATGTGATTGAGCAGGTCCACTTCCTCCAACAGGCCGGCCAGCTCGCCGCCGGGACCAACAACCGGCATCTGTGAGATTCCATGTTGGTGCATGACCGTCACAACCTTGCGCATGGAGTCGCCCAGGGTTGCGACATGGAGGGTCTTGTTGGGCTTGGCATGCAGCAGATCGCTGAGGCTGGTCTCCCCGAATTCCGTAGAAAGAAAACCGAACTCACGCATCCATTTGTCGTCGTAAAATTTTGAGAGATAGCGGGAACCCGAATCCGGAAAGATCACCACAGCCAGGCGATCGCCCGAAAGCTTGCGGCAATACTTGAGCGCTCCAGCCAGCGCGGACCCGGACGATCCGCCGGCAAAAATGCCCTCCTGTCGAACCAGCTGCCGCGCCCACAAGAAAGACTCGCGATCGCCGGCGCGTTCGATCCAGTCCACCACGCTCAGGTCGGTGGCGGAGGGGAGGAAGTCCTCACCGATGCCCTCCACCTTGTAGGTCTTCGGATAGGCGCCTTCCGGGATCTTGCCGCCACTCTGCCAGATCTCGGTCAGGATCGAGCCTTCGATATCCACGCCCACGATCTTGATGGCTGGATTCTTCGATTTTAAAAAGCGGCCAACGCCAGAGATGGTGCCACCCGTGCCCATGCCGATGATGACATCGGTCACGCGTCCGTCGGTCTGGTCCCAGATCTCGGGGCCGGTTGTCATCTCGTGGGTTCTGGGATTATCCGGATTATGGTATTGATTTGCAAGGATGGCATTGGGTGTTTCACGGGCGAACTTTTTTGCCACTTCGTAATAGGAACGCGGATCTTCGGGTGGGACCGCGGTCGGCGTGATCACCACCTTGGCGCCGTATGCGCGTAGTAACAAAATCTTTTCATTGCTCATCTTGTCCGGCATGACAAAGATGGTTTTATAGCCTTTAAGGGCGGCTGCGATGGCAAGTCCCACACCGGTGTTGCCGCTGGTGGCCTCCACGACAGTCCCCCCTGGTTTTAATTCTCCCCGCTTCTCTGCCTGCTCGATGATGTTTGCCCCCACCCGATCCTTGACCGACCCACCCGGATTCATGAATTCAAGCTTTGCATACAAGGGAACGGGCAAATCCCGCCCAATCCGACCCAGCCGGACCAGGGGCGTATGGCCGACGGCACCTAAAATATTATCAAATACGCGTTTTTCAGAAGATACTTGTAAACCCATTCTCTCTCCTTTTATTTATATTTTAGATTATACACGTGCCAAAAGAAACCACCCCAGCCTCAATGGAGAAATTTTATCCATTCTGGAACAGGCAACCTCCCTGCCGCCGATCGATGTTCAGGAAACCTTGGAGCGTGCCCGTAAAGCTCGTGAATTGACAGCAAACTATTCTGTTACTGCGGACGAAATTGAGAAAATGATCGTTGCAGAACATAAACCTGGTCGTCTATCTGTTTATTACAGGGGACTGGACGGCTCTAGCGCAGAGAGTTCCAATCAAAGATTCCGATTGGATGGTTCCTCCACTGTGGCAAAGCGAATTTCGAGAAGTAATTGCGCCGCCTATGACTGTGAATTTATTGCACCTGCCCGACAATTAAATGTGTTTCTCGTAACAGCAGATAAACGGTTGTTGAACGAATTTCCGGACTGCGCGATTTCTTTAGAAGAGAGTTTAAAGTAGAAAAACTCCCACCGGTTCGATGGGAGTTTGTTTTAGTAAATCGGCAAATCCGTATCCACTTCCCTGGCCCAGGCATTAATGCCCCCTTTGAGGTTCTTCACTTTCTTGAACCCGGCACTGGTCAGGAGTTCCAATGCGCGGGTGGAGCGGGTGCCACCTTTGCAGAAGACGACCATTTCATCGGCGGTGTCCAACTCGGAGAGGCGCCCGGCCAATTGTCCAAGCGGGATATTCTGAGCATTGGGCAGGGCCGAGATCTCCAGCTCGTGCGGCTCCCGTACATCCAGCAGTTTGAGATGGTTGATTTTCATTCGTTCTGCCAGCTCGGGAGCCGTAATGTCCCAGCTCGCACCGGCGGAGCCTTCCTCACCATGATCGTGCCCGGGAACACCGCAAAATTCCTCGTAATCGATCAACTCCTTGATGTCAGCATTCGGTCCGCAGACCCGGCAATTGGGATTCTTCTTGAGCTTGACGAAGTCAAAGGTCATATCCAGGGCGTTGTAGAGCAGAAGCTTGCCGATCAACGGATTGCCAATTCCAAGCAGTACCTTCAGGGCTTCTGTCGCCTGCAGGGTCCCGATCGTGCCAGGTAAAACACCCAGGACGCCGCCTTCCGCGCACGAAGGGACGAGGCCGGGCGGGGGCGGCTCGGGGAACAGGCAGCGATAGCAGGGGCCCTCCTTGGCATAGAACACGCTGACCTGTCCGTCGAAGCGGTAGATGGAGGCGTACACGTTTGGCTTGCCGAGGAACACCGCCACATCGTTGGTCAGGTAACGTGTCGGGAAGTTGTCGGTCCCGTCGAGGATAATGTCATAGTCCCGCGCGATGCGGAGCGCATTTTCAGAGGTATACGGCTCGTTGTAGACGTCCACCTGGATATCGGGATTCAGGTCCAACAACTTGGTGCGCGCACTTTCCACTTTCAACTTTCCCACCGTGGATGTGCCATGGATGACCTGTCGCTGGAGATTGGAAGAATCGACCACGTCATAATCCACAAGACCCAGACGGCCAATGCCCGCCGCGGCCAGGTAGAGTGACACAGGCGAGCCAAGACCACCTGTGCCGACGATCAGTGCCGAGGATCCTTTCAGCTTGCGCTGTCCATCCAGGCCGACCTCGGGGATCAGCAGGTGGCGGGAGTAGCGCAGGATTTCTTCACGAGAAAGTTCAGGTAACATCTCAGCCTCCAGCGATGGATGGGATCAACACCAGTTTATCGCCATCCCGGATAGGCGTGTTCACTCCCTGCATATCCTTGATATTGTTCTCACCGACAAAGAGATTCACAAAGGGCCGCAGCTCACCGCTGTCATTGAACAGATGGGGCTTGATGGGGGGATACTGGGTCGTCAGGTCGGCAAGCGCCTCAGAAATGTTTGAGCCGCTGACCTGGACTTCGCTTTTCCCACTGGTGTACGAGCGCAGTGGCGTGGGGATTCGTAAAACAGTCATGCAGGTTGTTTCTCCTTAAAAATCGAATTTGTAAGGCATCACACAGTCGCGTGGTGATTATATTTCATAGTCTGTTAGGGACTGTAATTGCTCCATCAGTTTTTCAGCCCGGGTGACGCCATTGTTCACATAGCGCGCCTCCCCGCGTGCATCCAACAGGAAAGTGGTTGGGACGCTCATCACGCCCCAGGTCTTTGCCAGGTCGGGGCGCTCGGTCGCGTCGATCTCAACCACCTGTACGTTTTCACCAAGAAGCTCTGTTACTCTTTGGATCGCGGGACGCTGCACG
>JBLMZU010000759.1:0-3333 GCA_050258995.1 Bacteroidota bacterium | reverse complement strand
GTACACGTGTAGTACTGATGACTACTGAAGAACTCACCACTCATGGCCCTTCCACAGGCACAGCGTATAAATCCACTTAATAAATAGTCATGTTTTTTGTTCCGCCTGGAAAACTGCTTATTATGCTTTCTGATTTCCTGTGCCGTCTCCCATGTCTCGCGATCGATCAGGGGCGGAACTTCAATTTCAATCCATTCTTCCTCAGGGCGCTTAAATCTGGTAGGACCAATACGAACCCCAAAGCGCCATGTACCGGCATAAGTCTCAGGAGCAATGATGTTTAGGACTGTATAAGCGTGCCACATTCCCGGCTGCCGTGTGCGATGATAGCCAGGATTGGTTTCTCCGGGTGTGGGGATTTGCATTTCGGAAAGCCGTTTTGCGATCTTCCCTGCCGAAAGCCGCTGCCCCGCTTCATCCCCAAAGACGTACCACTGGTAAATGAGACGTACAATTTGAGCCTCTTCTTCGAGAGGTTCAAAGTTAACGATTTTCCCATTCTCATCTCGAACATGATCGTAGCCATAAGGTGGTCGCGCACCAATGACACGCCCCGTACGCGCCTTGGCTCGTTTTCCCCTCATGGAGCATTCACGAATTTTCTTCCGCTCATCGCTACCCTGCCAGCCCTTGATCACGAGGACGATATCCAGCTCGCTTTCGATTTTGCCGACATCCAGCGCGTACACTTCAACTCCTACACGCAGCCAGTTGCGAACAGTTGCCAGCAGGTCAACAATGTCGCGCGAAAGACGATCCACCTGGTGAACGACAACGGCATCAACCTCACGGAACTTGATCATCTCCGCCAACTTCCTTCCCTGCAGGCGTTCAGCGACAGGGAGTGCACCACTCTGGTCATCCCGAAATTCGGCAGCGACCGAGTAACCCATACGCTCTATAAATTGCCGGCATCCTTCCAATTGACTGGGTAAGCTGTAGCCCTTATCGGCCTGATCATCGGTTGATACCCGTGCATAGATTGCTGCTCTCTTCGTCATGATGCTTCTCCTAAGCTGTTGTCAGATACAACGTACCATAATGAGACATAGCGAGTGGGGAATGCGCCGGTTCCATCCCCCACTCACGTGATCAACCTTGCCTGGTCACAAATGCTGTGATCTCATCGAATAAAGCGGAGCCAAGAAGAAACCGCTGTTCTTCGATAGGCACATTCAGCTTCGTAACAATATCAAACAAGAACAGCCCAACAGAGCTCTCCTGGTACAGAAGACTTGTGCCATTGGCAGCTGCCTCCCAGTCCGATCGAACATCTGTCAAAGCACGAATGACTTGCGGCTGTAAAGAGGAGTGTGATTCATGAGAAACTGGAACAGGTTGAGTCAGCATGATTCGCCTTTCTGGGGCGCCACGCTTTTCCGGCTTTAAAGCGAAACGCCCAATGGAATCCCACCAGGGCGTTTGTAGAGGCTATAATCATGAATAGCCCGCCTACCGGTGACACGGTGGGTTGGGTTAGGGCGTGTATCGTGTGACCGCACGTTACGCGCCCGTTATTTGGATTAGATATATTGTAGCACTACAAGGTATTTCTCGCAAGGCACAGACCATCCGGGCCGCGGTTATTATTTCGGGCCGTGCCGCCTGTCGGCGGACCTCTCAGCGGTACTCAGATATGTCAACAAATAAGATTTGTTTATCGCCCAAACGGGTCCAAACTTGCGGGCGGTGATCCTCCCCTCGCGAGTCAGAGTTCGCAAATATTCGGCATGGTAGCCGGTCAACTTTGCCGCTTCCTGCACAGTCAACCATTCGTCAACGTTCATCGAATCCTGGTCACTCATGAGTGGAATTATACACACCGCGCGACGCCCTATTCCATTGTCAGGTCTGTCCAACCTGGATTGCTCCTAATCATCCGTTGTGGTTGCTATGAATAAATCAATTTGATTTGGTTATTCTCCTTATCGTGGAGATCTCTCGACTCTTCCCTTACTATGACATGGTCAGAAAGATGTTCAACAGTATGCATTTCTTGATTACGCAGCTTTCGGCCATGTTGAGCAAATAATCGTAGACATTGGATCAATGCGTGATCCAGAGCCTCATTGCTGGATATTTTTGTAGTGTCTATTTGGAAATTCATATCCAGGAGTCTATTTGATCTGTTTATCTGGTATCGAATCGCTGTCTCTAAGGGAGAATAGTCGTTACAGCCTGGCGATCTTACAGGAAACTATTTTTCTCGAAACATGGAGACGCTGTTCTGAAAGAGATGAGATACGACTCTTTCCGTATGATCAACAGACCATGGCAGCGCAAACGATGCTAAGTACAGGAGGAATGATCACTGTCTGGCGGACCTATAACAGTTTGAGCGCTGCGTAGGCGGTCAGATGATCCCTTCCTTTTCGTAAGGAGATTGTAAGTATTTTCACATCTTCGGCAAAAGACATCTCAATTAAAATTGGCGGGCTATGGTCAGATATTCGATGCATCGCAGTTCCATCCGTCCTGCCGGTAAGTTCGTTTTGTACGGCAGCTTAATCGTCAGTGGGGCGTTGTTGATTGTTTCCCTCCTTTGGATCTACTCCAGGGTCCATCACAGCCTTGGACCGGCATTGGCCGAGGTGGTAGTGGCATTCATGTCCATTTTGATCCTGGCGTTGATCGGCGTCGGAATCTGGGCCGGCTTGCAGCTGGATCAGCTTATCCGGGCAGGTTATGTCGAGGACTGGGCTCCGATCAGCAAAATCGCCTTATGGCTGGGATACCAGGAGAAGCAACCGGAAGAGGAAGTATGCACTCAGCCAGATCATCAGAATGCACCGGATGTTCTGGCGTTGATTGAAAAACCGAGGAAGCGCGGCGGCAGAACTCCTACGTATCCGCTGGATAAATGGACCAGGGTGGTCGTTGCCTGGGAAAAGCGCGACACTATCCGCAACCCGATCACCCTCAATGAATTTCTATGCGAGCACTTCGGCCGGAATGCAGATGGATCTCCCGGCATGTCCGAAAACAGCTTCTATGCCAACCGCAAACGGGTGCTGGCCGAATTGCGGAGTCAAGCTACGACAAAGAATTTTTCTGATAACTGAAATCATCCTGGTTTGCCTCAGGAGCCGCCCCATGGGCGGCTTTTTGATTGGAAAAGCCTGTCGTCAATTGGTTACAAATTACTCGCCACTGCGAACAAAAAATCCGGTACAATGCCCCCTTCCCCGAGGAGGTTCCCGCCCTATTCTTATGTCTGCTTTGTCCAACCGGTTTGTAAGTATGCCGTCCAATCGCAAAGATAATCCGTGATCATGCCTGAAGTGCAGGCGCAAGACAGATCCGGGTTATCTCTCCCCCGTCTCGCCGCAAAAT
>JBLMZU010000758.1:0-6973 GCA_050258995.1 Bacteroidota bacterium | reverse complement strand
CTATAATTTTTTAAGCCATATATGAGCAATATTTCCAACCATCCAAAAGTATCCATAATCACACCCTCCTATAACCAAGGCCAATTCCTGGAGGCTTCGATCCTGTCCGTTTTGGAGCAGGATTACCCCAACATTGAATACATCATCGTAGACGGTAGCTCGAAGGATGGGAGCGTCGATGTCATCCGGAAATACCAGAACCGCCTGGCATGGTGGGTCTCTGAAAAGGATAAGGGTCATGCAGACGCGCTGAACAAAGGCCTTTCGCACGCGACCGGCGAGATCCTGGCGTGGCTGAACTCGGACGATATCTATTACCCCGGCGCAATATCCGAAGCCGTCTCTGTCTTAATGGGACATCCGCAGGTCGGAATGGTGTACGGGGACGCGGACCTGATCGATGATGCCGGGGCGCCTGCCGGGCAGTTCTCATCCAAGCAGACCAGCTACCGGCAGATGCTGCGCGGCTCGGTGCACATCCCCCAGGCAACCACCTTCTTTCGGGCCGGCATCTGGCGCCAGGTCGGGCCGCTGGATCTGACACTTTTCTACAGCTTCGACTATGACCTGTGGGTGAAGATCGCCAAGATCTCTGAGGTTTTATATGTGCCGAAGCGCTGGGCAAAATTCCGGATCCATGAGGCAGGCAAGACCATCGTCAACGACGATCGCTGCTACCCGGATATGCTGCGTGTCCTGAAGCGCGAGGGCGGCGGCTGGCTGTCCATGCTGCGGATGAGAATGTATGTCCGCAAGATGTTCTATACCTGGATGCCCTGGAAGTTCCGGCTGCGCCTGCGAAAGATGATCAATTTTTAAATGCACAATGGGCGTTCGTGAACGCCCATTGTTTTGATCGAATATGAGCGCCTACCATGGCGCTTCGGGATAGTAGATGGAGGCAAACTCCTCGGTTGCCTCGCGGATGCGGCGGATCTCATCTTCACTGAGGCGTTTCTTCCAGTTATACATGTTGGCGCGGCTGTCGATTTTATAGGAATGGACTCTTTTCCCTTCAGCCGGGTTTTCAGAGCTGCTCGATTCGCGGATGACCTTTTCAACCCGGTGGGTGAATTCCAGGCCAAGCGACTGGTACAGCTCCCGGTAGCGATTCACGGGATCCAGGGAAAGGTCCTCGTGGCGAACGGCAATGAAATCGGGATTCCGCTCTAGGGTCGCGTGAACCGTGCTGTAGATCAGGTTCCAGAGCAGTGCCCACTGGTCGATGGTATCGCCTCGTTTGGCGGTTTCCATCTGCTCCCGGAAAGGCTCCAGATGATCCCGCATCAGCAGAGGCTGGTCGAGCAGATCCTGCAGGTCAAAGGGCCAGTTCAGGCGCTTGAGGCTGCTGACGAAGGCAGCCGGGTGCCGGACAGCGATCACCACTTTACAGTTCAGCCGCCTGGCGAACCACTCCGTGGAGAACACCGCAAAGGGGTCCTTCAACAGGATGCGCTGGCCGCGCAACAGACCATGATAAAAGATCGTAAAGTCGCGGCCCATCCGCAGAAAATCATGCCAGGAGCGGAGCGAGCGGATCTCATCCCACAGGTGGTAATCATAATCAAGCAATTCCTGGAAGCCGGAAAGGTACTCCTGCTCATTCTCCACGCAGACGTATTGATACCAATGCTTCACCTTTGGGCGGAACACGCCGGGACGGTGCAGCACGTTCAGCGGCTCGCTGATGTAGGCAGTCCTTGAATCGGCCGCCAGCATTTTGCCCACCCAGGTGGTCCCACTGCGATGTGTGCCTGTAACAAGAATCGGGTTGAGTGTGTCAGCCATGTTTTATTGTTTTTTCATGGGAAGCGCAAGGATCGAATCCACGCCGTAGAGAGTGGAGGCGCAGCGATTCAGCCGGTACTCCCGGCGGTCTCCCAAATCCTGAATAATTTCTCCGGACAAAAAAGGTACGGTCAGTTCACGAGCTCCATTGGTCTTCATTTCCCGTATATAGGCGTCCCGCGCGTCCCACTGCCCGGCACGCGTGCGAAACTCGGGAAGATCCTTCTGCACCAGGCCTGCCGACGTCCGCAGGGGATAGCCGATCGCAACGACAACAAAAAGGATCGCTGCCAGTGACCGGACCGGAGCCGGGTTCACAGAGAACTTCACCTGTCCCAAGAATAAGCCCAATAGAACGCCCTCCAGCATAAATGTAGCGATCAGGATGGCCCGGGCCAGGAAACGCATGCGCTCGACCGGGTAGCTCTGCCCATAAACACTCGGGGAAAAGCCGGCGGCAATCAACACCCATGCCAGGAATGGAGCAGCCGCCATCACGATCAGGATGGTGCGCCTTCGCCGGGAGGATAATTCAGATGGCTGGATCTGTCCATGCGCCCATACCAATATTAGCGGGATGAGCAGGGCCAAAAAAAGTGGGAGCGGCTGGGTCTTGAAAGAATCAAAAATAAATTGATAGCTGAAAAGGAACGAGGTCGCCAGTAGATGGACAACATTCAGCGTCTTCTCCTGCGCCGCGCCCGCCGTGGCCGGCGAAAGCAGCATGGCCAGCAGCCCGAGAAAAGCCCCGACAAATACCGACCCCAGCAGAGCAAGGTATTTGCCCTTTGCCGGTGACCTTTCCCAAAGCAAGATGGCCAGCATCAGCAGGGGAAAGACCGTCAGCATGGTGGTCGTCGGCGGCTCGGAAAACCCGGCGATGACAAAGGTGACGGCGATGAGGAACAGATAAACGAACCAGGCTGGCGATTTTCCCTCTGCAATTCTCCTGGCCTGCCTGATCACGAAGGAGAACAAAAACAGGCTGAATACCAGCGGTGCAAAATGTGTCATCATCGCCGAGCGCCAGTACACGGTCTGAAAAAGATCGGGGGCCTGTCTCAGGCAAAAGAAACCAAAGGTCAGCCCCAGGAACAGATCGACCAAAAAATCCCATTGGACCCTGCTAATTTTCCGAATCTCATGGGTCAGCCAGATACAGCCAGCAAACCAGAGCAGGATCATCAATGGGATGGTGATCTGCATGTTGTATCTGCCCAGCGACTCGCTAAATCCCACAAAAAGCAGATTGGAATACCGCATGGTTGCCCGGGGCCAATCCGCACCAAAGTAACGCTCGAAAACGGCCGCGATCGGGGAGGAAGTACGGATCAATGCTGCCTCACAATAATCGTCCCCGCCATAGCGTGAGAAGGTTCCCAGGTAGGCATACATCCCTGCTGCAAATACCAGCACCAATACAGCCAGGCCAAGGATATAGCGGAAAAAGATGTCTTTGAAGTCGCCTGAGAACCGCATAATTTCCTAAACAAAAAATCGGATTTTCACCTGCGAGCCTGCATAAACAGTTTCTGTTTTATTAGAGAGTCACAGGGGCAATACGTAAAAAGAAAGATGAAGGGAAAAAGATGACATGCCTGCGTAGAACGGGGTTTATTGTAACGCAGATTTGCCGGGGACTTTTGGCGATGGCTTATAATCCAGCCAGATGGGCCTGTCATGAAATTTAGATGATCGGCCAACATTCCAAAGCTTGTCCCTGCTTTCCTCGAAGCATGAATTGAAAACATGAAATCCTTCCGAAATCTCATCGATAAAACCTGGGAAAAGCTGCTTGTGTTTCTTGGGGTGCTTTTGGTGCTGCTCCCCGTCAGCCCCTTTAACATGCCGCTTGCCTATCGTGATTCGGGGGTCTTCCTGTACACCGGCTGGCGTATCCTGAACGGCGAAGTCCCATATCGAGACATCTGGGACCACAAGCCGCCGGTCATTTTTTACATCGATGCCCTGGGACTGGCGATCGCGAACAACTCGCGCTGGGGTGTGTGGCTGATCGAGCTGATCGCGCTTTTTGCAGCCGCCTTTCTTGGCTTCGTACTGATCAAAAAGATTTTTGGCCTGCTCCCGTCGGTATTCAGCCTATTGCTCTGGCTGTTGTCACTGGTGCTCGTTCTACAGGGGGGAAACCTCACCACAGAATATACGCTTCCCCTGCAGTTTGCCGCCCTGTTCCTGGTCTACCACGCGGACCGCTCCAAACGTCCCGATCTCGATTTCTTCCTGATCGGCCTGACCGGCGCGCTTGCCTTCTTCACCAAACAGACCGCGGTCGGGATCTGGATCGCGATCGTCATCGCCCTGACGCTTCAAAGATTGATCAGCAGACAGGCGAGGCGCTGGCTGCGTGAGATGGGATTTATCCTGCTGGCCGGATCGATCGTCAGTACCATTGTCATCCTTTTCTTTGGCACACAGGGCGCACTCCCGCAGTTGTGGAGCGCAGCGTTCGAATTCAACTTTGTCTATTCGGCTCGCACAGCCAGCACCCTGGCAGAGCGACTGGCAACGATTCTCAGGGGCGTTCGTCCGCTGACCCGGGCGGGATTACTTCAGGTCGCACTGGTTGGTTATGTGATCGCCATCCTTCTCCTGTTTTTCAGGAGAAACTCGCTGGACAAGACAGCACGGCTCCTGCTCGTTGTCGGCTTGATCGCGTTCCCCCTGGAGTTCTTTTTGATCGCGCTGCCCGGAAGGACCTTTGCCCATTACTACATGACCCTGCTTCCCATTTTGGCCCTCTTCGCCGGCCTGGCGGTTTGGGCCATCGATTCACTCGTTCCACGCTCGAGGAACGCCACGCTCCTCAAATATCTCCTGGCATTTGTGATCGCAGGATTCATTGCCTGGATTTCCTTCGACGATTATCTCAACCAGGTTTACTTATACAGGGACTTCACCAGAAACGAACCCGCCATCGAATACATAGAGCAGAATACCTCGCCGGAGGACCAGGTGCTATTGTGGGGCTCTGAGACAGCCGTCAATTACTTTGCAGAGCGAAAAAGCCCTTCCCGGTTCGTCTATCTCATTCCACTCCAGCAGGAAGGGTACGTGGATGAGGCCATGATCAATGAGTTCCTGGATGACATCCTTCAAAACCAGCCGAAATTCATGATCGATACGGAAAGAAAAAATCCCCTGTTCACTTTCCCAGTGACATCGCCCACCATCGAGGAAAAAATAGCCTCTCTGGAAGCGCAGTACTGCCTTGTGAAAAGGATCGACTTCTGGAAAGTTTATCAATACGCCAGGGAAGGCTGCAGTAAGTGAGACCTTGATTCACTTCTCTAAATTGTAGATCACAAATCCGTTGCCGCTGGCCAGGACGGGGTATTTCATCAAAAGCTTTTTGAGTGCCGGCTGGCGCGCGAGCTCCTCAAAATCGGTGACAATAAAATAGTCCCGCTTGGAGGAATACTCTTCGAACAACTTCTCTGTCGGAAGCACCCCGCCGCGCGCATATTTTGTATCGCCGGTGTAGGGCCAGACGGGAACCGTTTTCCAGCCGTAGTATTCCAGCGGTGAGCCATAGTCTCCCACCAGTCCGACAGCCGATTTGCCTTCTGTAAGCTTGCCGATCTGCGCCCACATCGCCACCTGGGGACGGTAGTCCATGGCCTTCATCTGGTTCCGGGTGTTCCAGACGACCATGAACAGTCCCCCAATCAGGATAAAGTACGCGGCGCTTCGCTGCCAGCCATGGACGGTCCCCTCCGCCAATCGGGCGAAGAACCACCTTCCGAGCGGCCCCAGCGACACGGCCACGATCGGGATGAAAGGCAGCTGATAATAATCGTGCGTCGCGGCGTGATAATTGAAGTAAAGGCTGTAGAGCAGGTATCCGCCCCACAGTCCGAACATCAGGAAGCGGTAATGTCTGTCGCTGGTCAGAAAGAATCCGAGCAGGGCCAGCATGATAAAGAACCCACCCGCAGCCATGTCCATTTTCACCGTCCACTGCAGGTAGTTGAAGGGATCGAGCAACAGCGCAGGGACAAAGCGCCCACTGAACTGACTGCCAAGCCCGCCCTGGATGAAGAGGCCATTGATCAGGTAGATCAATCCGGGCAGGGCGCCTAAGAAGGCGATCACCCATACCTGTCCATTGCGCAGCAGCTGGCGGACACTCATCCGGGACAAGACCAGCCCAAGTGCCGCGCCGATCACGAAAAAGGCGGAAGTGAACTTGACAAGGATCGCCAGCCCGCCCAAAAGGCCTGCCAGAAGGGCCATGCCCCACTTCATGGCGTTCCTTTCCGGAGGCACATCCATCCAGCGCGCAAAGGCCCACCAAAAGGCAACGATCAACATCACCATGAGCGGATCCGGCTGGAAGCTCCGGCTGGCCATGACCGCATAGGGAAAAAACAAATAATAGGCGGTTGAAAGAATGGCGGCGTCGAAGGTCAACAAGTCACGCACGAGCAAAAAGAGGAAAATGCCCCCGATGATCCAGAACAGGGAGGAATAAATGCGGGCCACCCACACCTTTTCGCCTGTGAAGCGATAGGTGAAGGCAACCACCTGCTCCAGGATCTCTGGCTCAACCTGCGCCTTCAGCTTTGCCTGGCGTTTTGCCTCCTCCACTTTGGCGAACGGAATGCCGGCCGGCTTGGTCTCATAAAAGTAGGCGCGCGCCTTGATGGCCGAAAGCAGCTGGCGGGTCGGATGGAAGTCCAGCGGCGGATCGGTCAGGTCATAGAGACGAATGGCAAAGGCGGAAATAAAAAGGATGAGCAGCGCAGCAATGCGAACGCCCCGCGACGAGAAAAAGGTTGGCTGTGACATACGACCGGGTATTGTATCAGAATTAGGTTTTGGAACTGCCGCCCGAATATTTCTGCTGGCGCCTGTGCAAAACGTATTCCCGTAAACGATTCAGCCCGATCAGCTGCAGCAGGGCAGAAACAAGAAGGTTCAGACGTTTCAGCGCGGTCGGTGGATGGATGGAAAATGCCGTGAACCAGGCCCGGAGTGATTCGCGCGGCTGCCCGGCGTCGAGCTGGTAGCGGGCATTGACGCGATGCGCCGAGGCGAGCGAGCGCTTCCCCACCCGCGCCATCGCGTCCGACAGGTCGGGCTGCCCCTTGGCCCAATCCAGGATGCGGAATCCCTCCTTGGGAAATTCTGTGGCAAGATGGCGATTCTTCGCATCCGGGTGGAA
>JBLMZU010000757.1:0-2530 GCA_050258995.1 Bacteroidota bacterium | reverse complement strand
CGCTTGATGGAGCTGCCTGCCCTGGCGATCTTTGAAATTATGTCGATCCTGGACCCTTTTGAAGATTATCTGGACGATCATGCCGGTAGGCCGATACACTGGCCCATTGCAGGACGCGTTTCAAAAGTATTATTGGATATTATGGCAAAACATCCTGATCAGCGTGTCGCTGTGGTCTCTCATTCTGGCGTGATCTCGGCAGCATTATCCTGGTATTTTCCCGAGAAACGCTGGCAGTGGTGGCGGACAACCGTCAGCAATTGTTCTATAACACGATTAAAAGTGGAAGGCCATCGAGCGGAACTATTGGCGGTGAATGATGTCCAGCATTTGAACCCTGTGATCGTCACAACACAACCTCCGGCTGCAAGTGTCGAGCTTGCCGAAGAAGTTCACCCGGTTGAGAAGGCCCTGGAATTTGACAAAATGCCAGATCAAAACGAATGAAGGAGTGTGACTTTCCAAGATGAACTTCGTCGTACAGGAGCATTTCCCGGCCCATCCACTTTTCGATCTTTCAAATGATCACTTCTCCCCCAAATGGCTGAGACAGACACTCCCCAGCCGATGGATGCAGTTGGGGAGTTCCTGCCATATGCTGGAATTATGGCTGGGATTCTGTGCGTATCCAGCCAAATAACTGAACGTTAAATATTTCAGTGATCATTCTGCGGCACCGGATGGAAAACTCTTAAAATACTTACCGTTTTTCTCATATATCACTTTATTTTGAACAGGATTTACAGGTTGATCTCCCAATAAAAAGTAAAGTGAATTATCCATCGGGCATGACACCGAACACCAAAAAGAATTTACCGTGAAGCCTATTACGAAGCAACCTGAATTGAACTAAAACATCTGGAATGACCTTATGACGCAATTTGATGATATTCTCACACTGTTTCCCCCCGATGTACAAGCGACTGTACGCAAGATCTGGGAGGCAATGGGGCCTAATGAAAAGGCAGGCTTCCAATCGCTATTGCTTGGTTTCCCGGCAGACACAAGTTTGCTGAAACTGCTGGTCAAATTATCCACCGCCCAGGTCAGGCAAGCTTTTGGCAGCAAGCACCGGGTAGTCATCGTCGGTCCGACCAATGTTGGCAAATCCACGCTGTACAATCAATTGGTGCAGAACAAAAGCGACCTGGCGGTGGTGAGTCCCTTGCCAGGAACTACAAAGGAAAATCAACAGGCGGACGCAGCCTTGTTTACCGTGGTCGATACTCCCGGTGCGGATGCAGTAGGGATTGTGGGTGAGCAGGAAAAAAACCTGGCGCTATCGGCCGCAGCGAGCGCCGATTTTCTGGTAGTGGTCTTCGACGCCATTCAGGGGATTAAAAAGTCTGAGCTGGAATTGTTCAACGAGCTCTCGGCTCTGAAAAAGCCTTTCGTCGTGGTGTTGAACAAGATCGACCTGGTACCCCGCAAAGATCTGCAAGGCGTCATTTCGCAAGCTGCACTAAACCTGGGTCTGGAACACGATCAAATCGTTCCAATCATCGCCAGGGATGGCAAGAACATCGGTAAGGTGTTATTGGCAGTGGCAGCCACCGAACCTGAGATGGTCGCCGCGCTGGGACAGGCATTACCGGAATACCGCTGGCAGCTCGCCTGGCAGACCATCGTCAGGTCAGCCTCGATCTCGGCAGCCATTGCATTGACCCCGCTGCCCATCATCGATTTTGTGCCGCTGGTGGCCATCCAGTCGATCATGGTGGTCAGTATGGCCCGGATCTATAACTACAAGATCACCCCGCGGCGTGCCACCGAGCTGGTCGCCACCTTTGGCCTGGCTTTCCTGGGGAGGACTCTCTTCCAGGAACTGAGCAAGCTGGGAGGGCTGCCGGGCTGGCTGCTGAGCGCGGCGATCGCTTCCTCGACAACCGTAGTCATGGGCTATGCGGCCGTGCGCTGGTTCGAAAAAGGCGAGAAGCTTTCGAGCGAGGCACTCAAAAGGCTCACCGAAGGTGTGACCTCTTCCATGCTGGATACCCTCAAAAGCCTCGGAAAGCGCAAACCAGATCAAAAAGAATTACGAGAGCGTATCACTACATCATTGGAAAGCTCACCAATGGCCGAAAGCCGATCCGCGCTCGACAGTGAAGCGCGTAAATAAGATTAGTCCCCCAAGTGGTGGAGACGAAGACTCCCCAGCCGATGGATGTGGCTGGGGAGTCTTCGTCGTAGGATGAGTTATAGAGCAAATAGCTCAAGAAGGAGAAATCTCATGATATGGACGATTATCGTGATTCTGGTAATCCTGTGGCTGCTCGGCTTTTTCGGTCGTAGCATAAGTCCAAGGATTCCGCAAACCGGCGGTTGGATTCATATTTTGATCATTTTTGCCGTCATACTCATCGTACTGAACCTATTAAAGATCATATAGATCTGTGGGCCTTGAAAAACATGAGGGGTGGCCTAGCTGACTGTCCATCATATGCCATAGTGAGAAGATTGGCGCAATTGAGGCAGAGTGGAAACACAAGAATATGCAATATTCGAACTGAAGGAAGAAATTATGGTGTGG
>JBLMZU010000756.1:0-2601 GCA_050258995.1 Bacteroidota bacterium | reverse complement strand
GCCTGGGACCTGCCGGGCAACAAGGTGCGGATGGAACTGGGCGACTAACCAGTCATACTGCCCGGCGCATGAGCGCCGGGCTTTTTTGTCCCACCTGGTGCTCGCGTCGCGCCCGGTGACGCTTTTGAGAATGCGGGGTGGGCCTTCTGTCTCCACCTTTTATCCATAGGATATACAAGCTTTTCTGACTTTCCCGGGGACAAAGCCTTATAGAATGGGGTCAAGTTCGCAACCCAACCTTTAGAGAAAGAGGTACACATGAAAAAATCAATTTCGGCGCTCCTCGCCGCGGTACTGGTTACCGGTCTGCTGACGGGTGTCATGGTCCTGGTCGGCCAGGATGCCTTCGGCACTTCCACAGCACAGGCTGCCGCGGCGGCCTCCGCCACGGTCCCAGGCGATACGCTGGCCCAGTATGAACAGGTCGTGGCCCAATACGAAGCGCGTGAGGCCCAATACCAGGACCAGCTCAACCAGGCGGCAGGGCAGATCGACGCCGCCAACCGGCAGATCCAGCAGTACCAGTCGCTGCTCGCGCAGCTCCAAAGCTCGGGGCTGATCACGATCGATAGCAGTGGGGCTGTGACGGTCAACCAGCAAAGCCAGCCAGCCTTCAACCCGTTCGGCGACCATCATGGAGGCCACGGATGAACGTCTCCAGAAAGATCATCCGCATCTGGCTGACGATCTCCAGCGTGGTCGGATTTGTCGCCGGCTGGATCTTCCTGTCGCACACGGTGGAGGCCGGGACCGTGACCCGGATCGGCAATATAACCGTGGAGATGCCCGCCATCCAGGCCCTCCCGACCCTGGGCAGCCCGGGGCCGGGCAACGTCCGGACGTTTACGATCAACCCGAACCCGCCCCAGCAGTCGTTCGTACCCGGCTTCCGCACGGGAGGCTCCTGATGAGCACCTATCACAACCGGGCAGAGCAAAAGCCGCAGACGCTGCGGAGCGCCGCCCTTGTCACGGCCGCGCTGGTGGCCGTGACCGTCCTCCTTGCCATCGGGCTGCTGGCCATGCAGTCTGCCACGGGCACGTCCCCGCTCCAGGCGATCCGGAATTTTCTGGGCCTGGATGGCGTGCACATCTGGTGGTACATCTCGAGGGCCTCGGGTCTGATGGCGTACCTGCTGGTGTGGCTCTCGACGCTGTGGGGCTTCGCCATCAGCAGCAAGATCTTCGACGCCTTCCTGAAGCGTGAGCTCACCTATGATTTCCACGAGCACCTCTCGCTGCTCAGCCTGGGATTCGTGCTGCTGCATGCGGTCGTGCTGACACTGGATAAAGTGGAGCCGATGCGCTTGGTCGAGATCCTTGTGCCGTTCGCCGCGGGCTACCGTCCGCTCTGGACGGGTGTCGGCATCTTCGCCTTCTATCTCTCCGTCCTGGTGACCGTCACGTTCTACCTCCGCAAACAGATCTCGATGAAGGCCTTCCGCACGATCCACTATCTGAGCATCCTTGCCTTCGCCGGCGCACTGCTCCACGGCCTGTATGCCGGCACCGATTCGGCCCTCAACGGGACGCAGATGATGTACTGGGGGACCTTCCTCAGCACGGTGTTCTTCGGCGTGTACTGGCTGGTGTTCGCCAGGCTCCAGAACCGGGAAAGGAAGCCCTCGCAAATACGGACGCAAAAAGCGTAAGAAATGCCCGGGATCGTCCTGTCTATTTTTACAGGAGGATCCCGGGCGGATTTCTTTCCATCACTGATTTGGGATGTGTTCGTTAACTACAGCGTCCCGACCGGCAATTGGCAAGGAATTTCTCAATACAGAAAAAGCCGGTCGATCAGGATCGATTTTTACGAGTAAAAGAACCATGCTTAACCCTGTAATTGAAACTGGATTGAATGGGAATAACCTTTTTGCTTCTCCCTTATCCCCCACAATAAAGACCATGCTGGATCGGGCCGTGGAGTTCATGACGAATACCAGGGACCCCAGCCACGGCATGGAGCATATCAACAACCTGCTCAGGGAGACGGGTCGATTCTTCAAGTCCACTGGCGATGCGTTCAACATCGACCGGGAGGTCCTGCTGCTGTCCCTGTACTGGCACGATGTCTGGAAGTCACAGCACAAACCGAACTGGGGGAATTATCTTTTCCAGCAGTTGTATGAAGGCCTGGGCTCCGCACTTATGTTCAGGAGGGATGCCTGGGTTGCCGGCCTGCCGCCCAACATCATCCGTTCCGTTTCCTATGCGATCCGGAAGCATTCTGCCTTTCAGATCGTCTCGGCCAGGACGCTCGAAGCCCAGCTTTTATGGGACATCGATACCCTGGACCTGTGGGATTCGCAAAGGACCCGGGAGGCATTCAGGAATTTGGGACGGGTCAACCTGCGCGCATTCGATTCCTACATCCGCTACATGAAAAAAGCAGGCTTCCATCTCAACTTTGAATGGTCAAGAGACGAAGCCACGAAAATGAGACCCTCGTTCTTCGAAGAGATGTCGAAGTTCCGGGAAAGCCTGATCAATGGAACGAAGGGTTCATAGCCCGACCACGGAAACAGAAAAGCACGGAGGTTCACCCGCTGTCTGCGAGTGAACCTCCGTGTCCATGAGGCGGATCAGGAGAATTCCCCTTTCC
>JBLMZU010000755.1:0-3471 GCA_050258995.1 Bacteroidota bacterium | reverse complement strand
ATTCCTCGGGTTCGCCGTGGCGATGGCAATCCTGACCATCGGGGAAATGGTCACCATCCCCATTGCCAATGCCGTGGTGGCCCGCTTCGCCCCGGAGGAGATGCGCGGTCGTTACAACTTTGTCTACGGACTTTCCTGGGGGATCGCTTTTGGGGTCGGGCCTTATCTTGCGGGAAGGATCATGGATAACTACAATCCCAACCTGCTGTGGTATATGTGCGGAATTGTCGGGATGCTGGCAGTGCTGGGATTCCTGATCCTGAACCGGACCGTTCATCCCCAGCCGGTCACGGTGGCAGAGGAGTAGGTTTGTCTACCCTTCGGCAGATCCCGCAATGCATTACTGAAAGCGCTTGTTGTGATCTTTCAACGAAGCTATAATTATCCAGCACATAGAAGTGCATCCCCCACCACAAAGGACGGACTTGCAATGGCCACCATCCCTGCCCGTGACATCGTCATTCGCCTCGACAGCATCGACCAGCTCTTCAACGCCCCGGATATCAATCCCTTCTCAGACGAGGAGGTGGACGTCCTCGGCGAGCCTGCCCTGCTGCGCGCCGTCCGCCGCCTGCTGGCCCACCGCATACGCAGCTGGGACGGCATGCGGCTGGTCCTCGAGCTGCCTGCGGACCAGATCACGCCCGGTCTGGAACAGGAAGCCGAAAAAGCACTCAAGCGCTACAGCGATGCCAAGATCGAAGACAACAACCTGACGATCCGCCTGGGACGCACGCGCAGTTTGATCGGCCTTGGCATGGTCACCTTGATTTCCATTGTCGTGATGGGCCTGGCCTACCTGCTCTTCAACACTGTCTTTGCCGGGGCACCGGACAGTGTCAAAACACTGGTCGCAGCCAGCGTCAGCGTCTTCGTCTGGGTCGTGCTCTGGGACCCGATGGAAAAGCTGCTTTTCGACTGGGTCCAGCCCTACATGGAAAGCAAGATTCTCAGCAGGATCCCCACCCTTGATATCGTGATCCGGCCCAAGTCCTGAAGCAAGAGGCTGATGAAGATGGAATCCAATATCTCGATCGTTCTGCCTCTAGACAATATCGATGAGCTCTTCAATGCTCCGGACGTCAATCCGTTCTCGACTCGCGAGGTCGATCTCCTCGGGCAGGCGGCCATGGATTGCATTGAAAAGCGCGTCACGCGTTACTGGCCGCGAAAACCCAGCGCCCTGCACGTGACTCTTCAGCTGCCTGCCGACCAAATGACCCCGGGCCTGGTCGATGACACGCGCACGGCAGTCCGACGGTACTGCGCCAATCATATCGAGGGCAACCGCGTCCACCGCCAGGTGGTGATCCGGCGGGCACTCCGGCAGCTGGCGTACGCCGGCCTGGGTTCGCTGGTGGCCTTTGCGATCATCGCTCTCCTATGGAATAGCCCGCTCGGTCTGATCCCGGATTCGCTGCGTGGAGTTTTGATCGTGCTGTCTGCCCTGGCCGTCAGTGTGCTGCTCTTTGATGCCGTATGGGCCGTTGCCTTCGATTGGATACCGTTCGTGCAGGATAACACCGTGCACACGATCCTCATGGATATGGACCTGGCGATCGAACCGCAGGGAAAAAGTTAAACCGGCCCCAACTGATAGTGGAAAACGCCCGAAGATTTCGCGAGTGCGGGTATTGGCGCGCCCAGCGAACAGATTTAAGCCTGGGCTCATCGTCTTCGTAGTAATTCCATTCATCCAGGAGGCGGATACCCTGTCCCCATTTCTCCACATCCCTGGGATCCTTCAAACGCCAGTGGAGACGCGCCTGCACACCCGAAACAGCCAGCTGCAGGTTATCTGCCCAGATGACAAACGGCGTGTGCGCATCACAGACCACTTCGCAGCCTGGAAAACGATCACGAACCGAAAGAAACAATTCCCGAATCTGTGACTCTTCGAAATACGGAAAAACCCCCTCTGCCAGGAACATAAATCGACGTGGCTCGAGACAGCTCACTTCCGCCATCCAGCCTTCATCGAACACGGATGAGGCAAGCATGTGATAACGGCCAGAGTCCTCGTTGAGGAGGTCCTTGCGGAGGGCGATCACATCCGGCATGTCCAGGTCGAACCACTCGACGCGGCCGTTGTCCACGCGCTCAAAGCGGGTATCGAGCCCGCAGCCGATGTGGACGACAACCCCCTCCGGGTTGCGTGCGAAGAATCCGCGAGCATGGTCATCAAATTTCCTCATGCGCATGACAATGGCGACTTCGTCATGGCGCTGCATCTTCAGGCGGGAAAAATCGCAGTCGATCTGCTGCACCATCTGCACGGCCAGGTCGTCCCGGATCATGGCATCCGGGCGCTGCGATTCACGAGCACGCGCATACAGGGTCATCAAAAGTGTTTCAGAGACCCCACCCAGTTTCTGTGCTATCTTGACGGTCATGTTTTTTCTCCCATCATGCAGGCGATTCCGTACGGTCCTCCATAATTACTATATGCCGTTTGAGGAGAAAGTCAACCATCCCTCAAAGAGTCATGGCACAGCCATCGGCCCGTGGGTCACTGCCGGCACACAGGACACCCGTCTCCGGATCGCGCAGGATGACCTGGCCCCGGCCGAAGAGCGAGCGGTCAAAGCCGGCCACCGGATAGACAGGATGTCCCATCCGTTCCAGCTCCTCATAGGTCTGTGCGGGGAGGCCTTCTTCGAGGGCGACGCGTCCGCCTGCCTCTTCCACATCGATGCAAAAGCGCGGAAGATCGAGAGCCGATTGTGGATCGAGCCCTTGGTCGACAAGTGCGGAGAGCACCTGGACGTGTCCCTGCGGCTGCATGAAGCCTCCCATGACCCCGTACGAGGCGAAGAGCGATTCGCCTTCACTCCCAGCCACTCCATTGCGAGGGGAGGGGAGACGCGTTACCATGGCCGGGATGATGGTGTGGTAGGGACGCTTGCGGGGTTCGAGGGCATTGGGGTGATTGGGGTCGAGGCTGAAGTTGTGACCACGGTTTTGGAGCGTGAAGCCGTAGCCTTTGGGGACAATGCCTGTCCCAAAGCCCCAGTAGTTGCTGTTGATGAACGAGCAGGCGTTCCCGTCCCGGTCCACCACGCTCAGGTAGACCGTCCCGGACGAGGACACCGGTGTGCCGCGTTTGGGATCGATCGTGGCGCGCGAAGGATCGAACAACTTTCTCCGCTTCTCGGCATACTCCTTCGAAAGCAGCTCGTTAACCGGTACCTTTGAAAACGTTGGGTCGGCCACATACCAGCGGGAATCGGCAAAGGCCAGGCGCAGGGCTTCGATCATTAAGTGCAGATGCTGTGTGGATAGCGGGGCCATAGCGCTTAACTCAAAGCCTGCCAGGATATTCAGGGCAAGCAAGGCAGTGATCCCCTGGCCGTTGGGAGGACATTCATAGACGCGCAAGCCGCGGTAGTCGACCGAGATCGGCTGTTCCCAGGTGGAGGTGTGCGAGGCAAGATCCTCCAGGGACATGCATCCTCCTGCTTCTCGGATGAC
>JBLMZU010000754.1:0-7531 GCA_050258995.1 Bacteroidota bacterium | reverse complement strand
CGGCAGGTCACTGAAATCATAGTGAGTAGTGCCATCGATGGATATGGCTCCAACTGTTGCCTTCGATGCCGCATAGAACGGCTTGAACTGCCGGTTGTTCAGGCTGTTCACATCGTCGGCCCAGGCCTGGCTGAACATGAAGAAGGCCGGCTGGGTTACGCCGCTTTCGAGGACATCCGTTGAAACCGGGCGCATGAATGGATCCTGTCCGAGGACAGCTTTGCAACGTGGATCGGTGCCGCAGAACTGGATCGCCGCGCCGCCCCCGGTGGAGTGACCATAGACACCGACGTGATCGATGTCCAGCGTCTTGAAAAAAGGACTGCTTGAATCGCTGTTCTGCTGGGTCAAGAAATCCAACGCATAGGCCAGGTCGCCTGCCCACTGGTTCACCAGCTTGTCGGCGGCTAGATCGTATTCAGCATCGGGAGCACCCATGGGCAAGGCTGCCGGGTTATTCCTGGCAATTGTTCCGTCATTGAAAACCGTGACCACAGCCCCATACGGATGCTGGACGGTGACCACAACAAATCCATGGCTTGCCAGCTGTAATGCCTGGCCCGTGTTCTGGGCGTTGAAACCATTCCAGCCGTGAGAGAAGAGAATGATGGGATAGCTCTCCCGCACGGGGACAACTTTTGAATTGATATGGGCCGGCAGCTTGACGAGTGCAAGGTGGTCCAGGAAGAAGGGCGGCAGATGCAGCTCGTCCTGTGAGAGGGCGCGGGCGACGATAGCAGCATGGTTCATCCAATGCGCACGCTCGTCGTTCTGGGAGGGCTCGGCCGGGTACCAGACCTGGATTTGGAACCTGCGCAGCTCATCCTTTCCCGAGTAAAGCTCCTTACGGGATGGATCCGTCAGTTCATAATAGCGCGTGCCGACCTGATAAGGTCCATCCGGGGCGGGGATCACGGGGACGGGCAGCAGGATGGGAAGTGCCACCGAAACGGCGAGCAGGATCATGGTCAGATAGGAAGCGAGCGGCTTCCAGTCGGAAGTGGAGCGGAGCTTGAGCAGTGAGCTGACAGTAAGTGCAGCCGTCAGCACATACACAGGAATCATCTGCCAGCGATAGCCTTCCATGATCAGATGAATCAGCACGAGGAGAAATGCCGCGCTTGGAAGCAGCCGAATCAGAAAGGGACGCGGGTGGCGCCATAAGAGATAGACGGCGAGCAGGACCGGGATGATGATCTCTAAAGGACGCATGGTCAGGCTGTCTCCAGGCGTTCACGTCCAACAGCATAGGCCTGGGCGAAAACTGTGTTCATGATCAATATTTGGTATGCCATATAGGGGGCCATCAGCAAAGGAATAATGCACAGCAGGATGATCGTCATCATGGCGATTTGCATCACCAATACAAAGACAAATGAGGCAGCCATTACGATCATATATCCAAGAATGTACTGCCCGAGCGCCTGGCGAAGGATGGCGAACCATTCCCTGAACTGGAAGACCGCCTCAAAGGAACGCTTGCGGGCAACATGAGGCTGCGAAGCATAGACAATGAAGCTGTAGGGGAGGGCCAGGATACCGAGCAGGCTGACCATCAATCCACCTGTCATCAGAAGCAGCACGCCAATGGACACGGATAAATTCTCGCTTTTGTCTGCCAGTGCTGAAATGCCAAGAGAACCGCCGAGGATGGATACAGCTCCACATCCCAGCAGCAAGAGCAGCGGAAGCATTAAGACCAACTGCGCACCCCATAGGCGCAAGCCGTCCATAAGCATTTCCGACACGTCGCTGCCCTGCCAGGCCGGCATGGATGGTTTTTGACGTTCCTCTGTTATCTGGCGCATGATCTTTGCACTGTATCCCAAAAGAACCAGCGAAGGCAGGATCGGGATGAAAAAGCCGGCCAGCACGACCAGGCAGGCGATCAGGAATTGTTTTCTTGCGCTGACATCCCTCACGGGGAAGAGCAATATTTCCTGAATGTTATTCATGTTTGTCCTTTGTGCAGTGATTTCTTGATGTTGGCAGCTGCAATTGTATACCAATCGCTCCAAATCCAGGTTGTCGATCGGCAGGGGAAACCCTCAATAAAAAGAACTGAACCTGCAATCCCGGGATCGCACGCTCAGTTCCCAATCGGTGCTGTGAATCGGTATGTCTAGCCTCTCATCGATTGATAACCTACAAGGCCACTCCCATCACCGCGACAAAGTGAGCCGCTGCGGCAAGGATGACGAAGATATGCCAGATCTCATGGAAGCCAAAAACACCCGGGACAAAATCAAAGATCTTGGTACTGTACACCACGGCACCCAGGGTATAGATCACGCCGCCTGCCACCAGCCAGAAGACCACCCAGACGGGCAGGGATGTGAAGACCTGTCCGGCGCCGATAATGCCCAGCCAGCCCATGGCCACATAGATGCCCGCGTTCAGCCAGCGCGGCGAACGAATGTAAAAGATCTTTATCAGGATCCCGATCAATGCCAGCGACCAGATGACGCTGAGCATGCCCCACTGCCAGAAACCGGTGAAGGCATTCACGCAAAAGGGAGTATAGGTTCCGGCGATCAGGACAAAAATGGCGGCATGGTCCACCTTGCGGAAGACCTCCAACACCCTGTCCTTTCGATTCACTGTGTGATACGTGGCACTGGCGGAAAATAGAAAGATCAGGCTGGCGCCATAGACCAGCAGGGAGATCATTTTTATTGGAGCGCCCCAGCTGACCAGAAGCAGGGCGATCAAACCGATCAAGGCAAGAACAGCCGCTGCCCAATGTGTCAGACTGTTGACAGGCTCTCGAAATTTTTTCATCATACAGAATCCTTTATTGTTACACACTCTATACAGATTTTGTTACTACCAGAATAAAAACCCGGCTCGAGCGGATCTCCAGCTCATGAAATTCCGGGTCGAATTTGGATTTTGCAAAGGCTGCCTTTGATCTTTCCTGGATGATTTCTTCAATGTTGGGCGCTGTTTGTCCGGTAATACGAAAGATCAGTGCCATCAGCCGATCCATGAGGCCCCGGCCAAGGAGAGAGGCACCCGGCAGGATGACAAATCGTCCACCACCGCGCAGGATGCGATGAGCCTCCTCGATCATCAGGGGCTCCAGTATATAGTCAGCCGGGAATGTGGCCACCAGGGTATCGAAGGATCCATTCGGAAAGGGGAGATAAGGGGCGAGGCCGCGAACCAGTTTGATTTTCGTATAGTCACCAGGTTTGGTTGAAGAGTTTGAAGCGAGGGCATGCTTTAGATTTCGTCTGGCCAGGCGTCCCATCGGTGCGGACTCGTCCAGTCCGACGGCGAACAGGTTCCGGCTGAGCAGGACCCGCTGCAGGTGACCGGGCCCGTGTCCGATCTCGAGGATTCGCGTCCCTTCGAGGAAGGGGACAACACTCGTTACCCAGTCCTTCCACCTACCCAGCGAGACAGTGGCCGCGACCAGGTCGTAGGCAAAGGCAAAGGGGTGATAGAGCAGGTAAAAGAAAAAACGGAGAAAGGACCGCATAAAAAAAGGGTTTGGCCTAAACCAAACCCTTAATCCGTTGATTATGATCTAGATGGCCGGGGTACTTTCGCTATCGGTCTTCTTGGTTGCCTTGCTGCGAACGGCATCCACTGCGCTTACTCCCTGCTCCTTGAGCTGGCGGGCAAGCTCATCTGCACGGGCGCGGGCTTCGGCCGCGGCGGCTTCTGCACGAGCGAGAGCTTCCTCAGCCGACTGCTGGGCCCGGTCACGCAGCTCGATGGATTTATCTTTGATCAAGGCTCTGGTCTCCTCACCCGACTGAGGGGCGAACAGTAAAGCGACGACTGCTCCACTCAGACCTCCCACCAGAAATCCGACAAGGAACGCTCCAAATTCATCACGATCAGACATAGTAACCTCCTTAGGTTGGTTTTTTACTTTTTACGAACTCCCATCAATTCTAACATACGGTACAGACCCGCCATGTAGCCATTGAGCTTGATGACCGGCTCTACTACATTTTCGCTCAGGAATTCCGAAGTGCCACGCAGCGTGTTCACTGTTTCATTCGTGGCAATCAAAATGGGTCTGACTTCATTTTGCAGAAGATTGATCAGGCTGGCAAGCTGGACAATAAGCACAATCAGCGCCACGCCAATCACCAGCGATTCCAAGGCAACAATAATAATAAAGACGTCACGGATTTTATCGGTGGGAGTGGTCGGCTGCAACAGGAAGGCAATCATGGCGATGCCCAGCAGCAGCAACAATACGACTACAGCAATAATGGTGTAGAGCACCTTGTTATCGTTCTGTGTCCGTGATTGTTGTGTTTCTGGTTGACCTGTTTGGGGAGGAGGTAGAGCTGCTGGAGCGGGTGTTTCAAGATTTTCAGGTGAAAATTGAGGGTTTCCCATAAAGTCATTATAGCATTTTTAAAGTACTGCGTCTATAAAATCCATGAACCTTTCGAAGAATGTATCCAAAAATATGACCTCAACCTCTGTAATCACCGCACTTCATATCTTGACATCCAAAATCTGCAAAGGTAATATTAGGCTACCGACCGTTCGGTAGGGAGCTTGTATGACTCGAGATGATATTCTTGAAGCCGCAGCACAGGTCTTTCGACAAAAGGGGTTTCATGGCGCTTCGATGGCGGATATTGCCGAAGCTGTCAACTTACAGAAAGCCAGTCTGTATCACCATGTTTCCTCCAAGCAGGAGATCCTGTTCGAGATCCTGGACCGGGCGCTGGAGCTTCTATTGGAGCGCATCTCGCCGATTGCCAGCCTGGATCTTCCGGCCGATGAACGTCTGTGCCGTATGATCTGTGAATATCTGCAGATCCTTGCGGAGAATACAGACCTGGCGGCCGTTCTCCTGTTCGAACACAGGTCCCTGGAGGGCAGGCAGCATGCCCGCCATATTCCTAACCGGGATAAATTCGAAGCGCTCTGGCGCCAGGTCCTGACAGATGGGGTCCACGCCAGACTGTTTGCCTGCGATGACATTCCCCTGACCGCACGCGCCATTCTCGGCATCATGAACTGGACGATCACCTGGTATCGTCCGAATGGTGTGCTGACCATCCAGCAGATCGGGGACCATTATTCGAAATTGCTTCTGAACGGTTTACTGAGATGACGAACGCCCTGACATTCGCATCGTTTGACTCCTCAGATGGGGCAAACATCCATCGAATTCCCCTGGAGGTCTTTCCCAATTTTTGGGCATATGCCTATGTCGTTCACAAAAACGATTTTCTTGTACTGATCGACAGCGGATCGGGTCTCGATAAATCGCACCAGGATCTTCTGGCCGGGTTGCAGAAGGCGGGAGTAGATACAGCCAGCTTAACACACATCTTCATTACCCATGCACATATCGATCATTATGGAGGACTCTCGAAGCTTCGGCCGATTACCCAGGCCAAGATCGGGGTCCACGAGCTTGATTTGCAGACGGTCGCTCATCACGAAGCCAGACAGGCTCTGACCGGGCGGCGCTTTGCTTCATTCCTGGCTGAAACCGGGCTCGCGCAAGACCGCCAGGATCAGTTGCTCGGCATGCACCATATTACAGAGTCTTTCTACCAATCCGTCCCCGTAGACTTCACGTATGAGGCAGCGGGTATGCGGATCGGCCCGTTTGCATTCATCCACCTGCCGGGGCATTGTCCCGGTCATGTCGCCATCCGCCTGGACGATGTAATTTTCTGCGGCGACATGGTCGTGCAGGGAGTTACACCTCATCTCTCGCCAGTTTCGGTCACTCCCTATGGAGGCGTGGCTCGTTACCTGGAATCCCTGTCATCGCTGGAGCACTGGGCAAAGGATGCAAACTTGTTTTTTAATGGTCATGATGACCCAGTCAGTGACCTCCCTGCACAGATCGAAGCGACCCGTGAAAACATCCGCCGCCGCATGGGGAAGGGGATCGAGGCACTTGACCTGCCTCTTACGATCGAGGAGATTTGTACTGCCATTTATGGGAGCATGGATGGATACAACCAGCTGCTTGTGATCGAGAAGACCGGCGCTTATGTGGAGTACCTATATGAGCGCGGCATGATCGGGATCTCGAATCCCGTGGATGTGGAGCAGGGAAAGCCTGCCCGTTATTGCAGTCTACGAGAGGTGTCCAAGTCCGAGTTACTACCGAAGGAGAGGGCTTATGTATTCATTTGAACCGACGGAAGAACAACAAATGCTGGTGGATGCAGTGGGGAAATATGCCGTGAATGACCTGCGCACCGCGGCCCGCGAAGCCGAAGAAGGCGGAACACTGCCGGGAAAGGTGATCAGCAAGGGGTGGGAAATTGGCCTGCTACAGGCCTCCATCCCGGAGACGTATGGTGGCTTCGGGGAGCGAAGCGCGGTCACAGGCGTGCTGGCGGTCGAAGAAATGGCATTTGGCGACCTGGCCGGGTCACTGGCAGTGATGGCGCCTTCCCTGTATGCCATGCCCATTTTGCTCGTAGGAAGCGAAGACCAAAAGCAGAACTATTTACCGAATCTGATCGAGGGTAATTGGAGTCCGTATACGGCAGCCCTGATCGAATATGCCTTTGATTTTGACCCCAATGCCCTGAAGACAAGAGCCTCCGCCAGCGGAGATCAGTATATTTTGAACGGTGAAAAGGCCTTTGTTCCCTTTGCAAGGGAGGCAGATGCGATTCTTGTGTATGCCGATCTGGATGGTGTGACGCAGGGTTTTATCCTTCCGAAGGGTTCCGCCGGGTTGACGATCTCCGCTGAACGGGAGAAGTTGATGAGCCTGAATGCTTTGCCGATGTACCGGGTCAAACTGGAGTCGGTCAGGGTCCCGGCGGCGAACCGGCTGGGCGGCGCCTCGGGCCATGACTTTGGGCCGGTCCTGGCGGCGATGCGCGTGGCTACGGCGGCCGCGGCGGTGGGCGTGGCGAAGGCTGCGTTCGAATACAGCATGAACTACGCCAAGGAACGCGAGGCCTTCGGCGTGAAGATCGCTCAGAAGCAGGCCATTGCCTTCATGCTGGCCGAGATGCGGACCGAGATCGAAGCCTCCCGTTTGCTTGCCTGGGAGGCCGCCTGGAAGCTGGACCAGGGGAAGGAAGATGCCGTTATCGAAGCGTATCTGGCGGCGACCGGCGCGGCCGATATGGTCATGATGGTCACGGACCGCGCCGTCCAGATCCTGGGCGGACATGGATATATACGCGAGCATCCGGTGGAGATGTGGATGCGGAATGGCCGCGGGTTCGCGATGTTTACGGGATTAGCTATTGTGTAGGTAGACAGGTATACAAGGAATTGTGTCTACTCGTTTCCCTGTGTACGTAAGGAGAGTACCATGCCAATCGAATTTGAAGCACCGAAACCGGTCGTACAGACCCAGTTCGTTCTGAAGACGGTTGCCGAGGAGATGATGCGCTCGCACTCCCGTTATTTCGACGAGCACGAACATGAGATTCCCTGGGATTATATTGAGTTCATGCATGCAGCCATGAAAACCATGGGCGTTGGCTCCCTGGCGCCCAAGGAAATAGGCAATGGGCAAGGCGATGGCGGAGAACAAAAGGAGAAGCGCCCTTCGATCGCCTAC
>JBLMZU010000753.1:0-2904 GCA_050258995.1 Bacteroidota bacterium | reverse complement strand
CTTGAGAGGTACTACGGATGACTGACCAGCTGCCTGGCCCCCAGACTTCGGTGAGGCAAGAAGCAGAACAGCCAGACCAATGAGCAGAAACCCAATTCCAAAAGGCATCCAGGGGAAGGACTGTTGCCGCTTATGCCGATATTTCTTGTTTGCCTTTGTCATGGCGCACTTCTCCCAGGCCTTAGGCCGACAATGCTAGTTTTGCAGAGCGCGCATGATCTCGGCCAGCAGGTTCTGCTCGGGCACCGCGCCGACCACCATGCCAGATCCGGAGTTAATCACGGTCTGGGGTACACCGCGCACGTTGAAGCGGTTCGCCAGATCCGGGAACTCCGTTGCTTCCACACCTTCCGCGCGGATCATTGTGGGATTCTCCATCGCCATCTGGTGAGCCAGCAGGACCGCGCGCGGGCAGTAGGGGCAGGTCGGTGTGACAAACACTTGCAGCAGCACGGGCTTGTCCAGGTTCTTCAGATATTCCCGCGTTTTGGCATCCAGCCCAGAGTCGCGCCTGGACACCATCAGGATGTCGTTGATCAGTGTGTTGAACTCATGGCCGGCTGGGATGCCTGAATATTGGATGCCGAAATCCTTGACATCCTGCTCATCCTTTGCCGCAATCACGATACCAGGCGTGTTGGTGACGTTGAATTTGTTGGCCAGTTCCTGATTATTGGCGACATCGTAGACATTCAGCTCTACTTTGTCATGGAGCGCAATCACTTCTTCAAGAAGCTGTTGGGTCTCACTGCAGTAATCGCAGCTCGCTTTGGATGTGAAGAGCAGAACTTGGACCGGCTCTTGGATATCGGCGAAGGCCTGCTGGATCTGCTTGGTGATTTGGGGGTCGAGTACTTTTTCCATGATTTGCTCCAATGGTTTGTTAGGCAGGTTCAACTTTAGTGGTTGTGATTTCGAATGCCGGCGGATTTTCCAGGTGCTTCTTCACCGCGCACAGATCAGCGGAGCGGATTAATGAGTCGCGATACTTGTCCGGGAAACTGGACGGGACCTGGATCTCCAGATCGATTTTATCCACCATATGGGTGAAAGGATTGCTATTGACACGCTCGACGATCCGAATGCCGTCTGCCGGGATGCCGCGCTGCTGGCAGAAGCCCAGCACGTAGATGCCTGCACACGTCCCGATCGATGAGAGGAAAACGGCAAAAGGCGTGGGCGCGCTCGCCACCGGAGGCTGGTCGGTTGCAACGGTAAAATTGCCAAAGTGGGCATCCACGCGGGAGCCGCCCGGGAAGTCGATGATCATTTCCATTCTTTCACTACTCCTTGTTACATAGTGTAATTTTTGTGTTACTTCTTGGATGCAAGAGCCGGAAAAAAGTTGCACAAGTGACAATATGAAATTTCTCCTTTACAGAGATGCCATGCGTTAAATATGGTGTAGACTTAATCAGGTTCGTGCAACTTTTTGACCTCAATTGCATCCAATGGATGGAACAATGCAGAATGAAATTTCAGTGGAAAAGCTCGTCGCAGGGGACCGTGCAGAATTTGCCCGGCTTGTGGACATCTATTCCGGCTCGATCTTCCGGCTTGGCTTGAAGATGCTCGGTAACCCTCAGGATGCCGAGGATGTACTGCAAAATACGTTCATGAATGCTTTGATGCATCTCTCGACCTTCGAAGGGCGATCCAGCGTCGTAACCTGGCTGTACCGCATCGCGACCAATGAAGCCCTGATGTTGATCCGTAAGCGAAAGCCGGAAATCAGCATCGAGCTGGAAGCCCAGGAGGGTGAAGCGGAAAGCATCGAAGACCTGAAACCGACCGTATTTGCAGACTGGAGTGGCCTGCCAGAGGACCAGTTGTTATCGGCCGAAGGCAAAATTCTCTTGGATGGTGCAATTGCAAGCCTGCCTGATTCGTTGCGTGTAGTATTTTTGTTGCGAGATATTGAAGGTTTATCCATCAAGGAGACAGCAGAAACCCTGGATCTGACCGAAACAAATGTGAAGACCCGTTTGCTGCGTGCCCGCATGTATCTGCGTGAGCGATTGTCGACGTATTATGCCGAGCACTTGCAGGAGGAAAAGAGATGAACGACCATATCCATTCAAAATGCGAAGAACTACTGGGATCCCTATCTGCCTATATCGATGGAGATCTCGCTCCCGCTCTTTGCCAGGAGCTGGAGAAACATCTTGAAGGATGTGATGACTGCCGGGTTGTTCTAAATACGACAAAAAGAACGA
Source organism: Bacteroidota bacterium (assembly GCA_050258995.1). Lineage (GTDB taxonomy): Bacteria > Chloroflexota > Anaerolineae > Anaerolineales > Villigracilaceae > Defluviilinea. The sequence goes on along the minus strand of JBLMZU010000753.1, from coordinate 688 downwards.
TTGAACTGGTCCATTCCCCGGTTGAAAAGTCCGATCTGCCTGAAGATGTGCGCGAGCGACTATTTAAGCGGCTGAATCTGGATAACTATTTAAAACCTGCCGCCTCCTAACAAAATTCCACCCATGATTACCGACCAACAGCTTAAACACATCAAACAGGCCCTGCCTATTCTTCAGGATACGGATTCTCAACTCGTCCATGAGTTTCAGCAAGTAGCCTTCCTGACCCGCATCCCCACGGGCCAGGATGTTTTTCTGGAAGGGGACCGGGTGGATGCCATTGCTCTGCTGATCTCTGGGGTGGTGCGAGTATATAAAATTGGAGAGACCGGCCGGGAGATCACCCTGTACCGCTTTGGGAATGGGGAGTCCTGTATCCTGACTGCCAATGCCATCCTGAGTCAGAAGACCTTTCCGGCCATTGCCACGGTAGAAAAGGAAGCCGAAGCGGTCATGATCCCGGCTGATATTTTCCGGGACTGGGTAAAACGCTACGATCCGTGGCGTGAGTTTGTCTTCGACCTGCTCTCGGAACGCCTGTCCACCGTGATGGCAATTGTCGAAGAGGTGGTATTCCAGCGAATGGACCGGCGCGTGGCATCCTGGCTGTTGAGCAGATCTCAAGCATCGAATCCGATCCAGACCACGCACCAGGCGATTGCGGCAGAGCTCGGCAGCTCGCGCGAAG
>JBLMZU010000752.1:0-6548 GCA_050258995.1 Bacteroidota bacterium | reverse complement strand
CTTTGAGGAAGGTGTTTTTGCAGTGTGGAGGCCTCTGGACAGCCGGCATGCATTCACTCAGATTCTTGATGCAAATTCAACAAGGATCTGGGCAAGATCAGATGATGGAAGAATCTACACCAGGATGATTCGTTGTATTCCCGGTTCCAGTTGTGATGCCTGGACGGAAACACCTGCTGTAGAAAACGATTTTGACCCCGGCGGCTGGGAGCTTCGAATGGTGAAGTCTGTCTCCTGTCAGGAGAATGATTGGAAATATCCCAGGGATCCATCACCTCAGGTTGTCGAATGTGCCGCCGTCTATATTTCAGGCGCAGAGTTTGGCGCAAGGATCTATTATGCACTCCTTGAGGATGGATCCATCAAGGTCTGGAGACACAGCAGCTCGATGATGGCAGACGGTTTGATGTATCTGTCTGTGATGTTCATTGGCCTGTTGCTGGGTATTGTCATCTTTATTATCTTCATGAGGCACACAGGAAATAAAAGAAGCCTGACAGGGAGCAGCGGATGAAAAATCATACAAAACCCCAAAAGCTCTACCCCGGCGACAGGATCGCCGCGGTCACCCTCTCGTGGGGCGGCCCGGGGACCTTTCCCCTGCGCTATCATATTGGCGTGCAGCAGCTGCAGGACGAGCTCGGCCTGCAGGTGGTGGAGATGCCGCATACCTTGCAGGAGGAGGCGTGGCTGGCCCGCAACCCAAAGGCGCGGGCCGATGACCTGATGCAGGCCTTTGCCGATCCATCCATCAAGGGCATCTTTTCGACCATTGGCGGCGATGAGTCGATCCGGCTGCTGCCATTCCTCGACCTGGACGTGATTCGTGATAACCCCAAGGTCTTCCTCGGCTTTTCCGACACCACCATAAGCCACCTGGCCTGCTACAAGGCCGGGCTGGTCTCCTTTTATGGACCCTCCATCATGCTGGAGTTTGCCGAGAACTGCGGGATGTTTCCGTATGTGGTCGACTCTCTTCGAAAAACCCTCTTCTCGAGCGAGGCGATCGGGGAAGTAAAGCCCTCTACCGAGGGCTGGACGGTCGAGCGCCGGGATTGGGTGGAGCCCGCCAACCAGAAGATCAGGCGGACCCTGAATCCGCCCACCCCCTGGAAATATCTGCAGGGCAGCGGCATCCATCGCGGCCACCTGGTGGGCGGCTGCCTGGAAGTCTTCGACTGGGCGCGCGGCACGCAGCTCTTCCCGGACGACTGGCAGGACGCCATCCTGTTCCTGGAGACGTCCGAGGATGCGCCGGCGCCGGAATTCGTGGCCCGGACGTTGCGCGTATACGCGGCAATGGGCATCCTGCCGAAGTTATCGGGCATCCTCTTCGCCAGACCGGGCGGCGATGTCCCGCCGGATCGATTCGAAGAATACGACCGTGCCATCCTGCAGGTGGTCAATGAAGAGCAGGGACTGGGCGACCTGCCTGTCATCACCCACATGGACTTTGGGCATACCGGCATGATGTTCGTCCTGCCATACGGCGTGCAGGCAGAGATCGACATGGATCATCAGCGCTTCTCGATCGTCGAGAATGCCGTGGTGGACTGAACTCAGTTTTTTGCGTGAATTTTAAAGAGGAAACTTTATGACGAATCGCTATGACGTCCTCATCATCGGCGCAGGCCACAATGGGCTGACCGCCGCCGCCTATCTGGCCAGACAAGGGAAAAAAGTACTGGTCCTCGAGCGGCGCGGCATCCTCGGCGGCTCGGCAGGGACCGAATCGTTCGGTGAGGGCTTTACTGTCGACCCGCTGTGGACGGGCGGCATGCTCCGTCCCGACATCCTCCGGGACTTGAAGCTCGGACTTCCCAAAATTGTGGCGAAGGCCCCCTTTATTTCACTCGCCAGCCCCGCTGGCAATGTGACCAGCGGCGACCATCTTGTGCTGGATGCCGACCCCTTGAAGGCAACGGATGCCATCAAGCGCTTCTCAGAGCACGATTCCGCGCGCTGGCCGGAGTTTGTGCGCTTCATGGAGAAGTCGGCCAAGATCCTCGAGAAGGCCTATGCCACGATCATGCCGCGGCTGCCGATGAACTTCAACGCGCGCCAGGGGTTCGGCTTGATGGATCTTGGACTCCACCTGCGTCTTGCCGGCCGCAAGGATATGCTCAACTTTATCCGTGCTCTGCCAATGACCGCCCAGGAGTTGCTGGAGGAACACTTTGACTCTGAGATCCTGAAGGCTGCAGTGGCTTCGCTTGGCATCCACAGCTTGACCCTGGGACCCATGGGTGCAGGCACCGGCTACACTCTGATCCACAACTGGATGAATCGCGGCGGGCTGGCCCTCCTCCCCGGCTCCTCGACTGCGGGAAGCAAGGGGAATACGGGCATCGGCGAGATTGCCAGGGCGTTGGCAAATGCCGTACAGGCCTCCGGCGGCGAGATCCGGACCAATGCGGAAGTGGCCTGCATACAGGTGGACAATTACACCAGTAAAGGTGTGGTGCTTGCCAACGGAGAGGAGATCTCTGCAGGCAAAATTATCTCCTCGGCCGATCCAAAGCATACGCTGCTTGGGCTGGTCGGCCCGCGCCAGCTTCCGCCTGAGTTCGTCTGGCATGTGCAGTCGATCAAGATGCGCGGGTCGGTGGCCAAGGTCCATTTGCTGACGGATGGGACGCACGGCATCCCCTCCGGGACGGTCGCGCTGGCCCCCTCCATCAAATATCTGGAGCGCGCCTACGACGCGGCAAAATATGGGCAGATCTCAGAGCGCCCCTACCTGGAAGTGACGACCTCGGGCAACACCGTCAGCATCCATTTCCAGTTTGCTCCCTACCATCTCAAACCGGGTGTCCAGGCACCTGCTCCCGGAACGCCGGCGGCACGCCAGGGGACCCGGGAACCCTGGAATGAGAAACGAGGATCGCTTGAAAGGATCGCCATCGACACCCTGGCTGAGTATTTCCCCAATCTAAAATCCTCGATCAAGGATCTAAAATCCCTCACGCCCCTCGACCTCGAACGGACCTACGGCCTGACCGAAGGCGACCTCAACCATGGACAGCTCATGCTCGACCAATTCCTGTTCATGCGTCCCATGCCGGGCTGGTCGGATCATAAGACGCCGATCGACAATCTTTATCTATGCGGGAGCGGTGTCCACGGCGGAGGCGGCGTCAGCGGCGCGGCAGGAAGGAATGTGGCAAGGATTCTGAAGTAAAATCGGTAAAATTTTAATGGAGGAAATATCATGAAGCGTTTACTGTTCCTTGGATTTGTTGTTGTTGTTTTGCTTGCCGCGTGTGCCAAGGGTGCCCCTCCTTATACGGACAATGGGAATCCTGGACAGATCAAAGTGATCGTTTTCGTTGATGGCAATCAGAATGGCGTATTGGATGGGAATGAGCAAGGCTTGCAGGCAAAGACTGCCATCATGCAGGAGATTTCCTGTCCCGGCACCAGCCAGCCAGCATGGCAGGATACCGATGCAAGTGGCGTCTACACCTTCAAGGATTTGAAGCCCGGTAAATATTGTGTGATTATAAATGCCGATCGAAACATAACCTCCAAAATGACCCAGGAAGTATATGTCAGCAGTGATGCTTCAACGACGGCCACATGGACTGTGGCGCCGTAAACTATTTATGGATGCGGTAAAGATAAGCAGTTCATGATCGAACGGCAGCGGGGCTTTTGTTCCGTAAGGCAGCTGCCTAAGTCGATCGAGCAGCATCTCAATTCGAATGAGCAGGCTCGTCTGTCGATTAAGTAGCTCCTGCACCTGCTCGAGGAGTTTTCTCACGTCCTGGCGGGCTTCCTCAGGAGATTGAGCGTCTCCCCTACCTGCTTATGGAGCTCCCTCACGTCGTTGAGGGACCTCCTCACGTGATCTGGCAGCTGCCTCTTTCCGTTCGAGCCTTCCACCGCTTCGATAAATAACAGCCTGGCCTCACCGGGCCGTCTCCAGTGCCGGGCTGCCAGGCTTTGAAGTGGGGAAGGATCGCCCGCTGGAATAGAATCAAGCGAAGATCGTATGAGCACCGAGCCATCCGTTCTTACCGGTAAAGCAAAAAGCTTTTTCTCCCAGGCAGCCTGGATTCTTGGGATTGCAGCCGTGTTGGGGGCAGCTTATCTTCTGCCTCTGCCTCCGCAGTTCAAGAGACAGGGAATTCCCCTGGCCGATGAGCTGCTCCTCCTGCTCCTGCTGTCTCTTATCTTTCTCACATTCCGCTTTAACGGCCGGGGAGCCGGATACATCCGCCTGGGATCGATCCTGATCGCATTCCTGCTCCCCCTGCTGCGCCTGTGGCAGACCGCGGACAGCACCTGGAACATTGTCCTGGGCCTGCTGCCCTGGGCGGACGCCACCGAATATTATTTCGATGCCAACCGGCTGCTGCAGGGCGGGCTGTTCAGCGCCTTTTCGGGCCGCCGGCCTTTTTTTGCAAGCTTCCTCACGGCCGTCCTGCAGCTCAGCCATCAGGATCTGCAGATCGTCCTGCTTATGTTTACGATCCTCAATGGACTGGTCGTTTTTCTGTTTGTGGAGGAGGTGCACAACGAGTTTGGGCCCGTTTCGGCGATCACTGGCCTCTATCTGGCCCAGCTTTTCTACCGTCCCTTTGCCGGGACGACGCTGACCGAGCAGCTGGGATACCCGGCCGGGCTCCTGGCGCTGATTGTTTTGCTGCGGGGGGTGAGGGCGCAGAAGATGGGGCTGTTTGCCCTGGGCCTGATGCTTCTGACATATGCCTTGATGGTCCGGGCAGGCGCATTCATCGTCCTGCCGGTGCTGGTCGTCTTTGCGGTCCTGCAGTTTGCACAAAACCTCCGCCAGTCTCTAAAAGTCTGCCTCCTGATGCTGGCGGCCGTGGCAATTCCCGTCTTCTTCAGCGCCTGGCTGGAAAGAACGGTGGCCGCGCCGAATGCAGTCGAATTTGCCAACTTCGCGGATACACTTTACGGCCAGGCGAGAGGCGGACTCCGCTGGACGCAGGCGGCCATCGAGCACCCGGAACTGGCCTCCATGCCGGAACCGGCCCGCTCGCAGTATCTCTATCGCCTGGCGTTCCAGGAGATCAAAGATCATCCCTCCGGGCTGGTCCAGGGGGCGCTGAAAGCCTGGCTGGACTTCCTGCGGCCCGGTCCCTGGGGCGCGTTCGGCTTTTTGGCCCCGGGCAACCGGACGATCGACTTTATGCTGCAGCTGCTTGCCGTGCTGGTCTTCCTTGCGGGCATCTGGCTGCTCTGGATGAACAGAGCACGACCCCTCAGCAAACTGATGCTCGCCTTCTGGGTGGGGATCTTCCTCTCGATCCCCTTTCTGCCGCCGATCGATGCCGGCGTCCGGCCCTATACGGGAACTGCGGCCCTGTTGTTTTTACCGGTCTGTTTTGTATTTACGCCGGGACTTTTCAAACGTGCCTCGGGAGGGCCTGAAACTCGTCCGGTCCCTCCCATTGGCCTTTCCCATGGCCTGGCACTGGGGTTGATCTGCCTCTCCCTCATCGGCGCGCCGCTGACCCGAAAAATGACCCAGCCTGTGGCGCTCCAGAACATCTCCTGCGGACCCGGGACGGCCGCCATCCAGTTCAAGCTGCATCCGGGCTCCTACATCCTGGTCTCCCCGGGCGACAGCGGGCAGACCAGGGTCCCCCTCGTCCCGCTATCGGACCTGCATAAAAGTTTTGACGATTTTCCCTACGGCGAGTTCGCCGGCCTCATGCGAAAGTTGAAACAGCCCGCCCTGATCGCCGTCACGGCAGATGCCCGGACCGGACAGGGGATGTGGATCGTCGGGCCGCCTGCGCTGAAGGATGCGGAAGATAAGCTCATCGGGGCCTGTGCGGAGATGCGCGTGGCCACCTATCCTGTCATGTTCATCAGGACGCTTGAAATTCCGTAAGAGACTGTTTCTTAACTCACCACAAAGGACACAAGGAGCACGAAGGTTGAACGTTTGAAGGGCAAGATCCGTGTAAATCCGTGATATTCGTGGCTGAAAATGGTCTGAAAGGTTTTTTAACATCGCTTCAAACTACTTAAGAAACACTTGTATACTGCGAATCGGCTTAGATAGGAAACATAGAGTCTGGAAAAAGAAAAGAGCGTACACTGTTTCTGGGAGGAACGGAGTGGCTTCAGAAACACTGGGGGGCTCAGCTGCCCCTATAGAGAGACTGTCATCCTTCTACCCAGGCAGACCCTATTGAGAATATTGGGGCTGGCAGATGAGCCAGGCCCCTGATCACTAGCAAGTGTGGGGCAAGCAGGGTGCCTCATTCCAGAGCTTTGGATCTGGGTAACAAACAGCCACCGGGTGTCCTCCTGAAAGGAAATTTGTATGCGCACGATTGGAATTGATTTGAGTGCCAGGGGAGAACACAAGGCAGTCATCGCGGATGAAGCCAGCCGTTTTGTGAGTGCGGTGTTCCGCTTTGAGACGACGCCAGCTTCGCTGCAAAGGTTGCTGGAAATGGCGCAGGAGAACAATCCAGATCAACAGGTACAAGCGGTAATGGAACCCACCGGCATGGCCTGGTTTCCGGTGGCAGTCTTCCTGATCCGGCATGGGGTCACGGTCTATC
>JBLMZU010000751.1:0-5457 GCA_050258995.1 Bacteroidota bacterium | reverse complement strand
GGCTTGAGCAGGTTCCATGGGTGAGGTTACAGCCAGATACTGATCCTTTCGACAGCAAAGCTATTGTTCTGGCAATCGCTGTAATAGATGCAAATGGAAAATTAGCTGAAATAAAAACATCGGATAGTAATCATCGTCGAAAATTAATTGGTGAGTCCATAGAAGAACTTCGAATCCAAAGGTACAGCAAAATTGGAGATCAAGTTCAGGATATTCTCTCCGGGAAAATAGGACCAGTGGATACAGGTGGACTCAAGATTACTGTGCCTGATGCCCAGGATAGTGTTTTATTTGCGAAAGAGGACGGTAATAACTTCGCAAACTTAGAAATTCGTGCAAACGTTGACATCAAAACTAAAGAGGCGGGAACAGCTCTGAGCGTGTCTAAAGCTGATACAGAATCTGTAATTAGAGCACAAACCGTGACCTCTGGAAATTCTATGCTCTCACTTTTGAATGATGGAAACCAGGAGTATCAAATAGTTGCAAACAGAGCAAGCAACCGCCTTGAGATTACAAGTCCCGGAACAGTCGGCTTAATGATGGGTTTTGATCCAAATAGTGGCAACGTCGGCATGGGGACGTCGAATCCAGTCCCAAATGCTAAACTGGATCTCCAGGGTGGCGGTTTGAATATCGGGGGTTCGGGAAATTTAGATGCTGCAATACATGTTAAATCATCTTATGGTGGTTTTGATAGATTGCTGCAAATGAGTCCGACAGGAGCTTCAAAACCTGGTCTAAATTTACTTGCTTCTAGAGATGCAAACAACAATGAGCAATGGTGGGTTTGGGGAGTTGATAAAGACAATACATGGAAAATACAGCCAGGAACCGATTTCTCAGGAGAATCAGGGCTTTCAATTGATCCATCTGGAACCATCAGGCTCTTTAGAAAAAATGCTTTTCAAGGGCACGATTTGTTCCTACGAATTAACCAGGATAACGAATTCCCGAGTGGAACTCATTTTGCGCATCGGGCGAATTTTGCTGCCGGGATAACGACTGGCAACTGGTGGGAAGTGGAACCAGGATGGGGAAACCTACTTGTACAGGGTAAAGTTGGCATTGGGGTTCAGGCTCCTTCTGAAAACCTCGAAGTAGTAGGTAATATTAGAATGCATCCAGTTTCTACTGGTGCAGGCCCAATCCCTCTTAGATCTCTTATTAGTCGGATAATAGTAGGTGATGGTGACCAAGCTAAAGCACTTGAATTTTCAAGAAGTCTTATTGTATTTCCAAATACCATACCTAATAGTATTAAAGTAGGCAATGGCTGGAGTTTTAGCGCGCCATCAAAGAATTTTTTAATAGATCATCCTTTGCATCCTGATACTCATGAGCTGGTTCATTCTACATTGGAGGGACCTGAAATTGCAGTTTTTTATCGTGGGGAAGGACAACTTTCAAATGGTGAAACAACAGTTTCACTTCCTGATTATTTTGAAGCTTTGACACGAAAGGAAAACAGAACTGTTTTACTAACACCTAAGTTTGAAGAGGGTACTGAAGTCTCTATACTGGCCGCTTCCGAGGTCAAAGATGGTAAATTCACCGTTGTTAAAATGGCAGAAAGCAAAAATTCTTCTCAGAAATTTTACTGGGAAGTAAAAGCAGTAAGAGCTGATATAGGCATACTGGAAGTAGAAAGGATAAAGACCCAGTTAAGAGATTAACGGTATAACTGTAAATAGCGGACAGGTGCCAGAACAAGCAGGTCAAAATCCAGAAAAGCTTGCAGCTAAAAAAAATTGAAATTATGGTAAAATAATTTTTAACTCGGATTATTTTAATTCTTAATGTTTTGCACTATCTGGATGCGATTTTGCGTTCTTCCTATTTTTTTCAATCTTTGGCTTGGATATTTAAATATAAAATCACCATATAAAATTAGGGGTAGGTATGACTGAAAAGGCAAGGATTCATGCCAAAACACAAGAATCAAAGCAGAAATGCTCGAATTCTTGTAAGAAAAAACCCAGTTTCAATTCTTCAGGATCTACTGCTGACAGAATACTGCAACTTCAGAGAACTGCAGGCAATCAGGCTGTCCAGAGGTTAATCAAATCAAGAGCTTTGCAGGCTAAACTCAAAATCGGCCAGCCTAACGATATTTACGAGCAGGAAGCAGACAGGGTAGCGGAGCAGGTGATGGCAACATCGGCGCACTTCGCCGCCAGTAGCGCATCACCGCGCATCCAGCGCCTGGCGGGTCCATCAGTTGGGCAGATGGATTCAGCGCCCGCTGGTGTAGATCGTGTCCTTTCAAGCTCAGGTATGCCTCTTGAGCCTGCACTGCGGCAGGACATGGAACAGCGATTCGGGCACGATTTTTCAAAGGTGCGGGTGCATTCGGGCGAGGTTGCTGACCAATCGGCAAGGGATGTAAATGCTCATGCTTATACGGTGGGTCAGAATATAGTGTTCGGTGCGGGTCAGTTTGCTCCAGGGACACACCAGGGGCGGCGGCTTATTGCCCATGAGCTGACACACATCGTGCAGCAGTCGGGTGTAGATGACCTTCCTACTAGCGTAATCGATATCAAACATGGCCCATCTTTTGGTGGGCCCGGCATAGGAGATGAGGGCGGGAAACAGATACCGAGGCGGCCCATTACTGTTTCGGTGGTGGCTTTACAACGTGACTGGAAAGACGATTTAGCGGATGAAATTGCTCATGATTTGAACGATTACGTCGCCAAGAATCCCACGCCTTACAAGCATGTCATTGAGGTTATTCATTTTTCGGAAAAGAAGGAACTCGATGATAACGTTGCTGCCGCTTTCACTGAGTTACAGTCCTTGGCCAAGCTCGAAAAACTTGCTGCCACCCCAGAGGGGCGGGCGATGCTGGATGTCCTTTACAACGCCATGATGACGGGAGATGTCTCGCGGTTTGAAAGCCTGCAAGCGGCACGGATCCTCTATGCCAAATGGAAGTGGATGCCAACCGAAGTCTATAAGACTGCGCAGCTACGTGACCCGGCAGCGGCCTCACCCGCGGAAATAGGGGTGGACCAGGAGGCAAGTAGAATTGCCCACGATCTAAACGAAGATGTCGCGAAAAATCGTTACCGAGAGGTTATTAACAAAATTAATGGACTGAATAGTTATATCGAGGATAATGTCGCCTCCCATTTCCTCGTCTTACAGTCTCCTGACAAACTCGAAAAGTTTGCAGCCAACAATCAAGGGCGGACGATGCTGGATGTCCTTTATGCGGCCTTAATCACCGGGGATGTGACTGATTTTGAAAGGCTGCAGGCGGAGCGGATTCTTGAGGCCAAGGCGAAACGGCCCTCAACATCACCCGAACAATACCTGGCTCAGCTGAAACAAGAAACGCAATACATCCTTCCCCTGAGCATGCAAAGAACTTTCAGAACGTCCTATGCGATATTCAAGGCGACGCTGGAGCGGAACGGCAAAATCAAGGTGCGCTACGACGACGAAATCCATTTCTGGGATGCCGACATGTTCAAGGAGGATCGCAAGAATCTTCCTCCTGAAAGTGAAGCGAAGCGTGGCTTTGAGTTGGATCCTGATGAGTTGGTCTGGCTAAAGCTCTACGACCAGCGCGAGAAACTTGTCCCTGTACGGGCGCTCACGTTGATCGACTATGCCAACCAGGCCATGCATCAATCTGTAAGTGTGGGTGTAACAGCATTCGAAATGGGGCTGTTTCTCGGTTTTGGCGGCTTGGGCGCATTTTCAGGCGCGGGCGCTAGAACACTTGCCGCTGAAGTGGCGGCGGGACGGGCGTCGGTGAGCGCGCTGAGGGTCGCGCAAGGGCTGCTATGGGCTGACCGTGTGGCGATGGCTCTTCCCCTTGTTTCGATGGCTATCAATGAGAATCGCGAGTGGATTTTGGATAAGTTCCCACATGCGGGGCCAGTTTTGTTGGGTATTCTGGATCAAGCGAACAGAATCACAGAATACTATGGATGGGCGCGGATGGGCGTCGAAGGGGCGCGCTATCTCAAATCCAAGCTTGGCCCTGTTCTGGCTGATTGGCGCGCGGAAAGAGCCGCGCTTAAGGAGCAGCTCAATCCGAAACAAGAGAGAGTCGCCAACGAGATCGATAATGGGGTCGAGTTAGTTCTGAATGAGGCGAACAAGGCAGAAACAGAAGCCGGCTTGGCCGCAGTGAAATACGTCAAGGAACACCCGGAAACAATCAAACCGGGAAAACCTGGAGAACGGCGCGCAACCGTAGGTAACCATGAGTTAGTCGAAGTGAAGGACCCAGCAACCGGGGTCACTCATTGCGAGTATCATTCCAATCATACCGAGATCACTTGCGACTGGCTTCCGTCAGAAGCGGAAAAAACACAAGTAACGCCTATGTATAAGAAGGCAGGGTATGAACTCGAAAGGTTGCAGAACATTGCGGAGCACATTGCGGAGAATCAACCCCTAATCAGGCGATTGCGAGACCTAAGAGAGTCAGGTGCCGTAACTATAGAGAACACACAAGAAATGTTTCAGCAATTTGCCAACGAAACCAATATCCCTGTCAGACGTGTTGCGGAAGGGGCCCGTAGAAAGCCGGGAAACCCCTGCGGTTTCGAATTTGTTAATGGTAGATGGGAACTTCATGTTGAAGAACAGCTCTTTAACGATCCAGTACGCCTATTCAGACAGTTCACTCATGAAGTGAATGCGTGGGCATCTGGTCATCTCACACATGGTATGCCACATCTGGAAGGCGGGGATATCATTCACGTGGGAAGAATTTTGGATGATTGGGTTGAGACTGGAACGTGGCTGGTGGAGTAAAGGAAAAGAGAAAGGGCAGTTTTCTGTTCTTCATATCTATACGATGCGCCTGCGGCCAAAGAACGGAAAATCTATCGTAGCCCGCGTAGTAGAGCGCAGCTAAACCCATCAAATGGACGGCGGCGGAGATGATGGGTTTACGTAATGATGTAGCGAGATGATTTATGAAAGCAGTTTTACAAAAGATTTCTGAAAATCATAAGAACCAGATGAATATTAATAGTCGCCACTCTGCTGAAAAACCGCCAGTCGCTTCCTTATTCCCCAGCAATGGCAACCTATCAATCCAGCGCTCGCCCTCCTGCCCCTTTGGCGGGGGATGTCCTCGGTGCAGAGGAGTGATCAGCCAAAACTCATAATCAACCCGCCCGGGGATATATACGAGCAGGAAGCAGACCAGATCGCCGATCAGGTGATGGCAACATCGGCGCATCCTGCCACCAGTAGTGAACCGCCGCGAATCCAGCGCTTCTCAGGGCAATCGGATGGGCTGGATTCGGCGCCCGCCAGTGTCGACCGGGTGCTTGCCAGTCCTGGCATGCCGCTTGAGCCGGCGCTGCGGCAGGACATGGAGCAGCGCTTCGGACATGACTTCAGCCGGGTGCGGGTCCACACAAATTCCCAGGCAGCGGAGTCCGCGCGAAGTGTGTATGCGCAGGCTTACACAGTAGGCTTCCA